>PWZG01000622.1 GCA_003567575.1 PVC group bacterium
CCTCTTGCCCGACACCATCCATGGCTCCGCGTCATTTTTCTTGTTTTTTTACGCAACCATGCTTGAATAAGGCACTAAAAGTGGGGGCATTAAAGTGAGGGGACGAATGAAAAGAAACAGCAAACAATCCATGATTCCAGTGTTTTTCCTGGCGACCATTCTTTTGACCTCGGCGGCGCCTTGTTCATTGATGGACGGTGGACAACCGTTACCTGTGGTGATTTCAGCCGTTGCCGACGATTCGGTACGTGAATCAGCCGAAACCCTGGCGGATATTCTCGGGAAAATGTCGGACTGCACGGTGCCTGTCGTGACCGGCAATGGAATCCGCGGATTGGCCGTCGGTTACGCTGACGATTTCCCTGAACTGCGGAATATGTTCACCGTGAATTTCCCTCCACGCTGGACGGGGCAGGGGGATTTGAGCGAAGCGCAACGGTATGTCTTGAAGAGTCATCCGGAGGGTATTGCCGTCATCGGCGCGACGCAGTTGGCGGTGGAATATGCCGTATGGGATCTGCTTCACCGCTTGGGCTACCGTCACTTTTTTCCGGCGGACCATTGGGAGATTATTCCACGTCTTACCGCCGATCAACAGCGGATCGCCGTCGAAGCCGACGAACGTCCGGATTATTTCGACCGGCGAATCTGGTACGGATTCGGCGGAGACGTGGCACGCAAGCGCGCGTGGAACTTTCGCAACCGCATGAGTCATCACGGCTGGCGCGACGATTTTCGGGGCTCGATGGATGCGCGCTGGAAGACGACATTGATCAATGCCCATCATGCTTATGGCAGCATTATCTCATTGAACAAAGCGGCGTTTGACGCCAATCCAGACTTGCTGGCCCTGGTCAACGGCGAACGTCGTGGATCCAAACTATGTATTTCCAATCCGGATCTTGCACCGCTGGCGCTTAATTATGCGCGCGACTGGTTCCGGCGTTTCCCGCATAGTTTCAGTGTTTCGATGGAACCGAGCGACGGCTACGGCTGGTGTGAATGTGAACCCTGCGTTGCGCTCGGCACGCCGTCCACCCGCATGATTCACCTGGCAAACCAAGTGGCGGAAGGGCTGGAGACAACCCATCCGGACAAGCGGATCGGCGTTCTGGCTTACGCGCGGCATGCCGAACCTCCCGCGATTTCGCCGCACCCGCGCATTGCCGTGCAATGCGCCACGCATTTAAGCGGGAATATTCCTTTCGAGGAACGGCTTACGGGTTGGAGCGAAATCTCGTCAGTAGTCGGTTTTTATGCTTATTACGCGGTGGCCCAATGGCATCATGCCATGCCCGGCCGCATGATTGGCGGCAATCTCGAACATCTGGCCGAAACCATTCCGGCATATCATGCCCTTGGCGCGCGGATGATGTGCGCGGAAGCGGGCGACTGCTGGGGGCCAAACGGACTCGGGTACGTGGTTGCGGCGCGCTTGTTATGGGATGTCGGCGTTGACGTGAACGCGGTCGTCGACGATTTTCTCGATAAATCATTCGGTTCCGCCACGGACATCATGCGTCGCTATTACACGCTGATGGACAGTAGCCGCAATGCCGAGACCGCCGGCGAACTGCGTCCCGGCTCCCTCGAATATTTCGAGGACCGTTACCGGCGCATGTACGCGATTATTTTGGCCGCGCGCGACCGGGCGGGATCGGATGCGCCGGTTCTGGCCCGTCTTCACGATGTATTGCTATATACCCGGCAGGTTCAACTTTGGTGTGCGTTGCGCCGGACACTCGCAACCGATAGCGGCGCAACGGCGACCGCCCGGGACGAAGCGCTGGAACGTTATATTCGTTTTGCTTGGCAAATACGTGAAACGGGAATGGGGCATTGGGCGGGTGTACGGGGCGTTACCGCCAACGCCGGCGGGATCGATCTGAATTCGCCGCCGTCCTGGTTGTCGGCTGACGAATCGGCAGCATTCGCAGTCGCGGATTGGGATCGGGTTACACCGGTATTGATCGAAGCAACCCTTGCCGAAGCCGAACGCGCGGCCGCCGGTACGGAAATTCATGAATGGTAACGATTGCTTATACGAGTTTGCCCAAGATAAGATAAGATAAGATAAGATAACATTGCATGAAGCCTGACTTTTCACTATACTGACGCACTACGTTGGGGGCGGCCTCCGCGTAAGCGGCTAAACAACACATGAGGAATCGTCATGAAAACGAGCGGAAACAGCGGGAAGTTCGTAAGCATTCGCGGGTTGATGGTTGGATTCATTGCCTGGGTGGCGCTGGCCGCGTCATGGGCGACGGCGGCGACCGAGTATTTCGTCAAACCGGACGGCGACGACGGAAACAACGGCCTGACATGGGCGACGGCCCTGGCCTCGCCCCAAGTGGCGTTGGATAAGACCGTCGCCGGCGATACGATTACGGTGACCAACGGGACGTATGTCATCGACCGGGGTGGCGCCTCGGGGGCCACTATCGTGCTGGGGTTGGATGTTGACAAGGCCATTACGCTGCGTAGCGTCAATGGGGCCGGTGTGACGGTGATTGATGGCGAAGGCGCCAACGGTAACCGGATCGCCCTTATGAAAATATCGGATCCCGGCGCCGTCGTCGAAGGTTTTACGCTACAGGGCGGCTGGACCTGGCAAACGATTGCCGGGGTCGAGATCTCGGCCGGCACCCTGCGCGATGCGATCATCCGCGGATGTTATAATCGCTTTGATGTCGGCAGCGGCGCCACGCTGAGCATGTCGGGCAGCGCGCTGGTCGAACGCTGTATCCTGACGGACAACGAGACCGAACGCCGGTCGCCTGTCGTGTTGCTCAATTCCGCCTCCGCCACCCTGCGCAACAGCCTTGTCTATGGCAACCGGATCGGGACGCACGGCACGCCGGTCCTGAGCTATACGGGCGGCAACGCCGCCGTGGTCGAGTTGCGCAACGGTGCGATGCAGCATGTGACCGTTGCCCGCAATTCCGGCATCGACGGCGGGATTACGGGACTGTTGCAAACCGGCGGCACGGTGGCCAATTCCATCATTTACCACAACCGGCACGAGTCGCTGCCGATGACCGATATGTTCAACGATTTGAACGTGTATAAGACCGGCGGGACGCTGACCGACTCGATCGTTTCACCGCTGGTGGCCGGATCGGGGAATATGAACGTGGATCCAAGGTTTGTCGATCCGTGCAATGCCGGTTTCCGGCTGGCGCCGGATTCGCCGGCGATCGATGCAGGTGCGGATCTTGGGCTGGCGGTTGACCTGAATGGGAATCCCCGTCCCGTGGACGGCAATGGCGACACCGTGGCGGCGCCCGATATGGGCGCGTACGAAGCGCCCGCCGCCGATGCGGGATCGCTGCGTGTCGCGTTTGCGTCAACACCGGCCGTGGGCGTCGGCGCCGGTCAGGTCACATTTACTGCCGCAACCCTGGGCGCGGACCCGACGGTCACCTCTTGGGACTGGGATTTCGGTAACGGTCAGACGGCCGCGACGGAAGGTCCGCATACGATCACCTATAACTCACCCGGCGTCTATACGATTCGGGTCGAAGCGTCCAATGCCGGCACCGAGGTCGCGGCCTGGTCCAACGTCATTTATCGCGCGCCCGCAACGGTGTATGCCTCGACGACCGGCGGCAACAGTTTTCCTTTCGATACCCTGGCGAAAGCGACGCCGGATATCCAGCGCGCGGTCGATGCCGCCGCCGAAACCGCCACGGCAACCAGTGGGGTCCGGGTAGCGGCCGGCACGTATTCGCGGGTATTGTACACACCGCTGGTGATCAATCGTGCCGTAACGGTGCAAAGCCTGGATGGACCGGCGAACACCAAGTTGACCGCCGTGAACAATACGCGGATCGTCGAAATCGGCCATCCCGACGCCTTGCTTGCCGGATTCACCGTCACGAACGCCAACATTACCTATTCGGCGCATCATTCGAAAGGCGGCGGCATCTGGCTCGAAAACGGCACGGTCTATAATTGCCGGATTGTCGGTAACCGCAACGCCCACGCCGGCGGAATTCAAATCGTCAACGGCCTGGTGGACCGCTGCGTGATCGCCGGCAATACGGCGTCGAGCACGTGGGACACCCATGCCGCGGGCGGCGGCGTGAATATGCTCGGCGGCATCCTGCGCAACAGCCTGGTGATGGGCAATACGGTGCTGGACGGCCATGCGAACACCAGTGGCGGCGGAGGGATCTCAATGTCGTCGGCCGGC
>PWZG01000045.1 GCA_003567575.1 PVC group bacterium
AACGATCGCGCCGGTCAGAATTCGACGCAACAACGTATCGTAAACCTGTTGTTTCAAGGACTGTTTTAACATCGTCATATCCTGCGTACTCATTATTCCTTTAACAATAATTGGAACAATATCACGTGAAAGATCAGATGTCAATCGGATTCGCGGATGTTGTTCGCTTTTTCAGAACCACCGCCGCGACACAGCAATTCTCATTTTGGTGGGATTCGAATTAGCGTCTATTGTCCGGGTACCCAGTCCGGATCCTTCGGCGACCAGAACATCACCGGCGCCAGGATACCGCCGGTGCCGAGTTCTGCGAGCGAGCGGTTTTCGATCTCGACTACCACCCAGTTTTCCCCGCCGAAGTTGAGAACGCTTTCGCTGTCCTCATCCACGGTCGGCAGGTCGAACGGACGGAAACTACCGGGTATGCCCGGCAACCCCTCGCGCGGCTCAGCATTGGAACCCATCGAAACGCCGTTTATCCATACCGTTGCAGTCCGATCAACCCCGCCGAACCAAGCATAAATGGGGCGTCCTTCAAATTCCTCCGGAATCGTCACCGTCTGGCGATACCAGGCCAGTCCTTTGTAATAGTGCAGGCCCTGGTCGGACCAGCTCCGGGAACTTGTCAATATCGGCTGCCAGTTGCCGCCGAGTTGACCGGGACGGTGGTAGCCGCTGATACGCCCAATTTCCGCTGGGTCGATCAAAAACATCCATTCGTCGGGCATCGTGGCAACGATCTCTCCTTTTTCGACGGCACGCTCGTAGCCCGAAACGATTGGTCGGCGGAAGAAACGGTTGAAATAGCTGCCGCCAAGATCGGGACGCTCGCGCCAGATTAAATACCGGCCGTCACGACCGTATTCATAGCCCTCATGCTCGTAAGAAAACGGTTTCTCCGTGCCCCAGGCGGTTTTCTCATTATACGCTTCCATCAGGCTGTGAGCGGTCACAAAATCATGACGGTTACGGGCCAGCATCATGTCCAGAAACATATCCATGCGGTCCCAGTTATAGCGCATGGCGGAAATACGTTCGCCATATATACCGTCCTCAACCTCGCCCGCTTTTACCGCGGCGTCATCCAGAAGCCCGCGCAACGCGTCCCGACGCGGATGATCCATGAAAATCGGGAAATAGAGGTAGGTGGAACCGGTAAAATACGGCGTATCGGCGAATGCCGACTCGAGTTTCTCGTGGAACTCGCGCATTACATCTTCGGCGGGGCCGTAATACAGCGCGTAGAACTCATCCAGCAACGCATCAACGTCCGTATCGATATTCCACCACAGGCGGGCGGCCACGTACCAGTTAAGGAAATTACTGCACCAGGTAGGCCATATCGTCTCGACCCGGAACACACTCACGCCTTGCTTTATCAGCGCCGGAATATCGTTGCGCACACGATCAAGCTGGCTCCAGGGAAAGCCCAGGCAAGCCAGGTTCCCGAAATAACCCCGATAATACATCTCGGTCACCCCGCGCTCGGCATATTCGTCGATCAACCAGCGCAAAGGATGCCGGTCAACCCCCATGGGATTGTCCATTCCCCTGAGACGTTCCAGCGTAATCGGGGCGAACACCGGAACGATGCGCGTGTTCATTTCAATTGCCGGCGGCATCATGTGGGCGGCATAGGTGTAATGCACGATACGCAAATTCGGGAACTCGTCTTCAAGATTTTCCAATACCCGGTTGAAAAACCAGATATAGCGATCGGTCATGGATTCACGGTCCCCGAACGGGTCGTAGACGCCTTGATCCAGCGCCTTGCAGCCGTCGCACTGGCAGTAGCCGCCGCCGTCATGCGATGCGGCGCCGACATATTGAACATCGCCACCCTGCGCTTCCGCCGCGCGCCTGATCCCTTCGGTTGCACGTTCAAGCACCTCCGGGTTCGAAAGACAATCCTGACGCGCACGACGCTGTCCACCGGTCAGGCTATACCATTCCGGATTCTCACTGAAATCCCCCCGCGGCAGTCCCGGTATCCCGTGTTGTCCGGTCGAACGGCTTTCGCCGCCGATCCTCGCCCTGCGAGCCCACGGCATGCGATCCGGCACGTGCTGCAGGCGTCGGAAAACGACACTCGGCGCCTGTGAATTCGTCTGTATATCCAGCTCGACACTATTGCCTTGGGGCACGACTCTTCCCACGTCTCCGAGCGTGTACCAGCGGAACCCGACCTGTTCAAGCAGTTCGTAGGCGCCGAACATGGTTCCTTCATCGCTCAGACCGCGGATATCAACGCGATCTTGCTGTACCCTGAGGGTAAAAGACGAGGGATTTACGCCCTCGTCGCGGGTCAGGGCGTCAAGCTCCTCCGCGGCGGCGGACCCGATGTATATCGGCAACATATCCCGCGGGACGTCCCCGGCGGTCGTAACCTCAAGGCGGGCGCCGGTCATGATTTCCAGATGATTCACCAACTCATTCGCCGCCGTCTGTTCGAAATTCTCGGGATTATCCGGCAGCACGATAGCCGCAGCCGGCTCGCCGTTTTTCACCAGCGTAACCGCGGCGGAAACCGGAAAAGAAACCGCTAGAATCGTCAAAACAAAAACCGCCATAACCTTTATTGTAATTCGTCTTGCCATAATATATCTCCTTATTATCATTTCACTGTACCGCCCGATATAGTTCAAAGCATTACCACGTGAAAGATAAGATGTCAACCGGATTATACGCGAAATCAGCGGTAGCGGTTATTCGGTTTTCCCACGCCGTCGTGAGAGACGCGCCAGATCTTGAGGCGCAAGATGGGTCTGACGTCCGGTGACAACCTCCCATACACCGATCGATCCTTTGGTTGATTTTTCGCGTAGCAAAGGCGTATCGCATGCGCCAACCGGCTCGGGATAAGCAACAATCATCCCTTCGAAATTACGTAGCGCCGTGTGCGTAGGGCTGGACGATACGATGTAATGAGGGGTCAGAGGAATCTTCCCGCCGCCGTGGGGCGTGTCGACAACGTAGGAAGGAATGGCCAAACCACTCAAACGTCCACGCAGGTATTCCATGATTTCGATACCTCTCGAGATGGGTGTTCGGAAATGCTCCACGCCGCGAACCAGGTCGCATTGAAACAGATAATACGGACGAACGCGTTGTTTCAACAGTTTGCGGAAAAGATCGGTCAATACGCGTGCATCGTCATTAATCCCTCGCAACAGGACGGTCTGGTTGCCCAGCGGAATACCGGCATCCGCCAGGCGCATACAAGCGTCCGCCGATTGCGTGGTAATTTCCACCGGATGATTGAAATGCGTGTTAATGTACAATGGATGAAAACGACGAAGCATGGTTGTTAATTCATCCGTCACGCGCATGGGCAAAACCACGGGTACGCGCGTACCGATCCGGATGATATCCACACTGGGTACCTGGCGCACGGCGCGCAGCACCTGTTCCAGCAGACGGGTAGGCAAGGTAAGCGGATCGCCTCCCGAAATAATCACGTCGTGGATTTCCGGATGTTCGCGTAAATAGACCGTGATCGGTTGCAGCATGGACGCGACCATGGCCGATTCGCGCTGTCCCGCCACCCGTTTACGGGTGCAGTGCCGACAGTAAATGGCGCAGGTGGTGGTGATTACGATCAAAGCCCGGTCCTCGTAGCGATGAATCAGGCCGGGGACAGGCGTGTCGGCCTCTTCCTCCAGTGGATCGTCCGTCAGCCACGGGGGATCGACCAACTCGTCAAGGCTCGGTACGGCCATTTGAAAGACGGGATCAGTAGTGTCGGGCGTGCGGATCAGCGAAGCATAATACGGCGTAATTGCCATCGGGAAGCGTTTGGCGGCCGCTTCAATACCCGACACATCCTTAAGAGAAGCGAAATAGTTCCGTAACTGGGTGGCCGAACGAATGCGATGACGCATATGCCAGCGCCAATCATTCCAGACATCCGGAGCCGATCGTACGGGTGGCTCTCGATGCGTGGGCGTTGACGACGCAATGAATCCGCATTCAGAAGGTGGAGGTTTGTCGTCCTCGGAAACACAATCGACGCAAGTTGCGCAAGACACATCAGTGGTCTTCATGGTATGGCGAATGTCCTTTTTTTTGTAACTGTTCAGGTAGCCCTGGTAAGTCAGTCATTCCTGGCTGACTTTCCTGAACTGGTTGTCGTGTCAGGCAGGAATGCCCGACTTACTTCGCCCAAAACAG
>PWZG01000258.1 GCA_003567575.1 PVC group bacterium
ACCTCGATCGTTCCGTCATCCGCGGCATCGCTGGCACGCAGCACCTGCATGTCGCCTCCGAAATGGGGATAGTCTTCGACGAACACCCCGCTGTAATAGCCGCTGGCAACCCGCGTTTCGGCCGCTTGCAACGGCATCCCGACCCAGACGGCGATTCGACCGCCGCCACCGTCGGCATCGGTTCGGCCCCGATTCAGACTGCCATTGGCCCGCAGCAAACCGGAGCCTGTGAGACGGCGGCCGGACAGCAAGATCGCGCCGCCGCTGGCGCCCGTGCCGCCGTAATTGGGTTCCCGCGGCATGGCATCCGCGTTCAGCAGCCCATCGATATGGATGTTGCCGCCGGCCAGCAATTGGATGGCGCCGCCGCCTTGTCCCGCCCGCAGGCCGGATGAATATCGATACCAGCCCGCCGGGCTGCCCGGCGCCAGCGGCCAGGCCGCCGTACCGTAAACCGCGCCGCCCCCGGTGCCGCCGCCTTTCCCGCCGTAGCCGCCGCCGCTGCTGTTGTTCTGACCGGCGCCGGGACCACTTTTATTGTCGGACATCGGAGCATATCCTTTGCCTTCGGCGTCAATCCCTCCGCCTTGGTCGATCGTCACATCACCGGTGACCCGGATGGCAACGACCGCGGCGTTGGTCCATTCGGCATGCGGCAGAAGCCAGGCATTCGAATCGATTTGCAGGTCTCCCCCCACGGTCAGGCGCGCCCCGTAAACCTCGGACGGACTATTGGTGGGCGCCGCATGCAGATGCAGCCGGGCGCCATCAAGCATCGTAAAATCACCGGCTACATCGAGGTTGAAACCGGGTGGCAGTACGATTTCGCCCGCGTCCATGGTCAGCGATTCCGGTGCCCAACTCGTGAACCCCGGAATCTCGAGCCGGGCATGCGATATCAACCCTTTCTCGAACAACGCCGGCACCAACAGTGTGTCCGGAAAATACAGACTGCCTTCTTCCGCGCCACGAATGGGCGAATTGGAAAACCGGGAACCCGGTGCAGCAGAAAACTTCAAATCGGGCAGTGCGGTGGCTGCCTGCGCGACGGGGTCATAGAACACCGCGATCCGTCCGCCACCGCCGGCTCCGGAGATGGACCGGGCATTGCCACCGTCCACGCGCAGTAGTCCGGTCGCGTTACCGCTCAGGGTCCGACACACCAGCCAGATACTGCCGCCCGAAGCGCTGCCCCATTGGGAGTGACCACTCCCAATGCCCCCGTTGGCGGACAACAACCCGTCGATCTGGGCATGGCCTTCCGTCACAATCCGGATGACGCCTCCACCCCAGGCCGAATATTCCCGCCAACCCCCTGAGCCGGCCAATCGAGGGGCGTGCGCCTCACCTGCCGGACCACCGCCGCTGCAGTTCCAACCGGGACCGCCGCCGCCACCGTGGCCGGCGCCACTACTGTTCGCAAGCGACAAACCGCTGCCCAGCTCCGAAAACTGTATCGTATCGTATCCTGGGCCATGCTGCCAGCGGAAACCAAGCCCGTCGGCATTAAAGCCGCTGCCATCGGCAATCGTCAAATCGCCGTCAACGTAAAACCCCACGCTGGCACCGTTCGTATCGCAGGCATAGGGATGGATCCAGGAACTATCGGTCAGCAGCAGATCGCCGCCGACTTCGACCACCGCGCCATCCTCGGTCATCGGATCCTCCGCCGGCGCGGCAAAGACGTGCAATTGGGCATTATTCTGCAAGGTCAGGTTATCGGTCACGGCCAAACGGAACCCTTCGGAAAAACCGATCACAGTATTATCCAGGGTCAGAGCATCGGGTTCCCATTCATCAAAACCCGGAATGACGGGGCGCACGTACCAGAAACGCTGACCGGTCATCGTGTGGGTTATGAACAGGGTATCCGGCAGGTAAAGCGTGCCCATGGCGGCTGGGAAAGGGTTCCGTCCCGAGGCCGTACCGCCCGCCGTCCCCGGCTGGGCAAAGAAGCGGACCGGCGGGATCGGTTCGGCCAACGCGGCTTGCGTGACGGGATCGTAATGCAGCGCGATCCGGCCGCCGGAACCCGCGCCGCCCTGGCTGCTGCCGTTGCCGCCGTTGGCGCGCGCGAGACCGGTGGCGGGGCCACCGAAGGTCCTGCAATTCAACCAGATGCTTCCACCCGAGCCACCGGCGCCATGCGTGCCGAGCGCGTTGCGACCGTTGACGCTGAGCGTGCCGGCAATCTGCAAGTGGCCGTCGGCCGCAATCCGGATGGCGCCACCGCCATAACCACCGGTAGAGAGAGAAGCACCCCCGCTACCGGGTTGGAAGGGTTCGACTGGATTACCGTATTCGGGTCCGCCACCGACATGGGTACCGGTCGAACCGATGCTGCCGCGGCCGGCATGGCCGGCGCCATCACGGGTTCCCCCGGCGCCACCCAGTCCCGCACCGCTCGGGTAGCCCTTGTGATCGCCGTCCAGCAAGGCGTCGGCGGCAATCGTAATGTTCGATCCTTTCAGGTAGATGCGGTGTTCCAGCGGCCAGTCGCCGAATTCGTCCGGTTCGGTGATGTGTAAATGATCGGCATGGGTAATCGTGCCGGCGATGGTCATGTTTGTTGCCGTCAAGATGCTGTTCCAACCCTCAACCGTGATCGTCCGGCCGACGGCCAGATGGAACGAGGCCAGTGTCGCCGTCGGCCCGGTCAATCGCGCATCGGGTGCGTCTTCCATGCGTACATGCTGGCCATCCACCGGAACACCGGCAGTCCAGTTGGCGCCGTCATCCCAGATATCGGTAAGGCCCCCACCGGTCCAGAAGTTCGTACCGCTGTATTCCACCACCGTCACCATGCAGGTGGCGGTACTGGTTTTGACGTTGCCGGCTTCATTCCGCAACCACAGCAGCAGCGGATATTCGCCTTCCGAGTCCAGCGTCACATAGGGTTCCTCCGGCGTCAGGTCATCACTGGGATCGGCGGCGCTCAAGGCGGCCATCGCATGAATCTCAAGCGTTTGGCCACCGGCTTCACCGCCGGTCGAACCGGCATCAATGTCGGTCGCATAAAGGACGACATCCTGGCCCGGCAGTCGCTCGCGCGTCAGGGTCGCGCGTACCACCGGAACCGGTAACGCGCCGGTGTAATAAATCTTGCCTTCCGCGCGCCGTAGCATCACCGATTCCGTACTGTTGGTGAACCAGGCGTACAGGGCGATGTTGGTATCCGTGCCCGGCTGCGTAAACGTCAACTGTTCCGGCGCCTCACCGAGTTCCTGCCATCCTTGCGGGTCAACGGCGGAAATATCCCCGTCTTCACCCGTGAACTGGAAACGATCATACCCATCGGGAACCGGAAACGCCGCCAAGTCCACCTCGTTACTGTTGGTGAACCGCTCACCGCCGGTTTGCCGGTCGGCCAGGGTGAATGAAGCGGCAAGAAGATACTCGGCATCCGGTGGCGCCAGCGCAAGATCTTCCGCAACCACCCAACTGGCGCCGACCACCGTTCCGGTACTGTGGTTGTCCGTACCGTCAAACACCTCGGCGCCCGATCCTTCATCCAAGGGCCAGTAGCCCAGCAGCCCTTCTTCCGCACCCGTTAACCGCGAACCCATGTAGGTCTGGATATGTTCCTCGCTGCGCGCATGATCCCAAACCCGAACGTCACTCTTCCTGCCGGTGATATCGGAGGAGGAATGGTAACCGCCCAGTTTGACGGTGTTATTCTCGACATTGTTAAAATTGAACGCCGAGGCGCCCACGGCCTCGCCATCAAGGTAATAGGTCAGCGTCGTGCCGTCGAAACTGAACGCCACGTGATACCATTGTTCGGCGGAAACCGTCACGGTGGGACTGGGCTCGCGCCAGGCGCTGCCGGTATAGGCCGCGATTCTTCCGCTATTGTAAAACCCGAACATGTACGTATAACCACTGGTGTTACGGGCATTGTTCTTGCTGTACAACATATCCCGATCACTGCGCGTATCCAGATACATCCAACCCTCGACCGTCATCGGACTGTCGCTGGGGATTTGCAGGATTGCCGGCATGTCAAGGTTGACATAGCTGTTGTTCCCGGAAAACTGCAGCACATTTTCCGCGCCGCCTACGGACGACCCGAACAAGGTCAGCAAGGCCACCGCGGTACCGGCAACGGTTTTCAATCCAATTCTCATGATGTTTGTCTCCTGCATTTTGCGGCTTCGCGCTGCGT
>PWZG01000054.1 GCA_003567575.1 PVC group bacterium
AATAACTCATTGATATCGGCATGTGTCATTCGCTGCCTCCATTCGGAAAGGCGACGCTCCCGCCACGGCCCTTGCCAGGGACAATCCGGCCATCGTCTACAAGTTGATCCTTCACAGCCGCATACTTGCTGTCATCCCAGCCAAGGTGTTCGCGCAGCGAATGGTTCCCTGATTTACCGCCCAACTCCGTAAGAACTGCGAGAAATCGCTCAGTATCGTCGTCTGAAATCGAGGCTGACGAGACGGGTGACGATGATGGCGGTTCCGCGGGAACGGCTGGGACACCCGGCGAGGATGCAGGGCGCTGGGGCTGCTCGATGGTTAGAATGGCCTGGCGTGCGCCCAAGCCTGCATAGTCGGATGGGTTGCAGGTCAGGACGACAATCTGGAGCCCGCGCGTGGCGCCAAGATCGAGCATGCGCTGCAGTACCTGGACTCTCTCTGGGTCGGAGTAAGCAAAAGCATCATCGAAGACGATCGGCAGCGATCCATCGTGCTGCGCGGCCAGCAGTTCGGCAATGGCCAGGCGGACGGCGGCGGCCACCTGCTCTCGGGTGCCTCCGCTCAGGGCATCGAAGGCCATGGCACCGGCCTGAGATGAGCGCACCAACTCAATGGCCTTGAAGGCATTGTCTTCGAAGGTGACCACGGCCCGGGCATCGGCGCCGAACAGGCATTGCAGGTAGCCGGTGATCTTGTCGGCCAGCGGCTGCGAGAAGCGGTCGGCCAGGGCCTGCTGTTGTTCCTGGAAGAGATCGTCGAGCAAGGCAATCGCCGCCGCCTTGCGAGAGACCGATTGGAGATGCTCACGCGCGGCATTCAATCTCGCTTCGGCCTGGGCGAGCGATGCCTTCGGGTCCTCGCTGCCATCGGAGCGGAGCGTGGACTGGCTGACGGCCTTGGTTGTGTGGGCGTCCCGCTGCTGCTGCGTGCTTTGTTCAATCGAACGCTCCAGGCGATCGCGGTCCGAGCTCAGCAGATCCGGCTGGAGTGCTTCCAATGCCTTCTGCGTCCGGATCAATTCCTGTTCAGCATCGCCGAGGGCCTTACGGGCTGCCGCGATGGCTTCACCACGGGTGGCGTCATCGCCGTGATTCTGTAGGAGCAAGTCCAACTGCGCTTCAGAACCGGTCAGGGCCCGCTGATCTTCGTCAATACCTTCACGCAGGGCAGATAGCTGTCCGTCCAGCTCCGTCACCTGGCCGTTCAGCGCGTCTCGCGTGGCCTTGAGACTGCCTTCATTGCCCTCCGCGTTCTGTACCGCATCGTCCTGCGCGTCCCGCAAAGTCTTTGCCTCCGCCAGATTTTCGGGTGCATCGATGCCCTTGACGTTTTCCAGAAGACGGGTCACTTTGGCTTCCGCGGCGGTCAACTCGTCCTGCGCTTCCGAATGGGCGTCCTCGGTTGCGTCGGGCTCCAGCTCTTCAAGCGTTGATTCGACACTGTCGATCTTTCCGCTCAGGTCCTCCCGAGCCGCAACGACCTCCGATGCCCGCTTTGTCGTCTCAAGCCCATGTTGATCCAAGGCTGCCTGAAGTCGCTCAATGAGCGAGCGGACGGTCTCGCGAGCTGCGCCCAGGCTGTCGCCGCCACCGGGATGGATGCGCAGGCATATGGAGTCTCCGACGTTCACATCGGTGGTTTCCGCGATGGTGCGGCTTCCGCCTGTCTGAAGGGACTGGTCCCCGACCCGGACCGCCTGGTCGGCCGCAACGATCTCGATCTCGGCAGCCATCGCATTGAGGGCTGCCTTGGCTTGTCCAAGCTCGCCTTCAATCGCCTGGATCTGCTCAAGGGCGTCCCTATCAATCTCGGGTAGTTCGGAGAGTCGACGGCGATGACCCTCGATGTCACTCTGCAGGGCACGGATTCGTTCAAGACGCTTCTCGATCTTCGCGAGACTGTCCCGTTTCTCGTGCACAGACACGTAGGCAGCGGCTAGATCGCGCCGGAGCCGAGCGTTGCGGGTAGCGGTCTGGGCATCCTGGAGTTCGCGGTCGGCTTCCCCTGAGCGCTTGCGAAGGTCGGCGATCCTCGATTCAGCCTGCGCAACTTCCTCTTGTTTTGGCTTCAGTGAATTTTGGAGATCGGCAATGCGTTTGCGAAGCGCATCAATGCTCTCCTCAATGGCATCCTGGGCTGCCTGATTCTCCTTCGCCGTATCGACGGCTGCCTTTTGCTCCCGTTCCTTCTGCTGAAGTCCTTCCGCTTGCGTGATCTTCTCTTTGACGGTCTGCTGTTGCTTTCTAAGCTCTTCCAGATCCGATGCCGTGCGCTGAAGTGTCGCTTCCGCGGATTCGTAATCGGTGATGGCCTGCTGCAACTTGCCAAGCCGCTCTGATGCCGCTGTATGGATCGCTTCTGCCTTGCCGAGTTCGGTTTGGGCTCTGTCGAGATCGGAATTTGCCTTCGCGTTCCCGGCCCGCACGAAGGTCTGCTCTCGTGCCTTCGCGAATCGGTTGGCAACCTTGGCGTCCAGCTCCGACTGCATGGCAACGGAGCCACCCGTATCCTGGAGCCGCTGGAGCAACTCCGTCTGCTGCGATGCCGTGTGCTCCGCGGGGTCGTCTCCACTCTTGCCCTGCCAGACCCAAAGGTGGGCCCACTGCTCATTGATCTTGCCGGCGGTAGCTCTGCCGGATGGGTCTTCGCAGCCGAGGAGAGAGGCAAGCTTCTCCTCCGCGTCGTCGCCCTGCCAGCTCTGGCCGCCGGCCTGGGATAGTTGGGCCGTACCGTTCTGCCCGCTAAACCGCTTACGCACCGTGTAGGCATGTCCACCCGCTTCGAAGGATATCTCCACTTCGGGATGCCCGGCATGGAGGGTCGAAGCCATGGACTTGTGAAGGGCTCCGCTGCCCTTGGCTTTGAGGAAGAGCCCCCGATGGATGGCTTCGATGAAGGTGCTCTTTCCGACTTCGTTGGGTCCGCCGATCAGCGTCCTGGAGGGATCGAACGCGACCGGTACCTCGCGGTGGAGCCGGTAGTTGCGAACCGTAGCGGAGAGTAGTTTCATGATCCTGCCTCCTGCATACAGGCCGCGTGCAGCTCGCGCAATGCGATGCGGGCCACCTGCCCATCCTCGTCATCTCCAGTTGAACGCTGGACGAGCTGTCCTGCCACGTTGGCGATCAGGGGGTCTGATGCCCGCGTGGTCAGGGCGTCGATTTCCGCTTCGGTGGGGGCTATCCGAGTCTGATTGCTCAGCTTCACCCTGAGCAGCCTTGCTTCGAGCGATTCCAGTATCTCATCCAGTCTCCGGGATGCCTCTATGCCCACCGACCCGGTCAGCGTCAGGCGCAGGAGGTCTTCATTCGCCCGTTGGCCGAGAAGGTCGGAGAGACGATTCTCGAACTCATTCAGGGCGGCATCATCCGCGAAATCGAAAGTCAGTTCGCTCCACTTGAGTTCGGCGGTTGCTTCCTTCGTGACCAGAGGGAGCGCGCCGCGTTGCACTTCTACGAGAAGGACGTTCCCAGGATCGTGGTCGCCGCCCTTTTGGAAGCGATCCAGTTCAGGCGTTCCGGAGAACCATGCCTTGGGTTGCACCTGCTTGGCCCCGTGCCAATCGCCCAGCGCGATGTAATCGATGTCGGCATCCGGGAGACGGGAGAGGTCGAGAAGATTGCCGCCTGCACTGTCTTCCTCATCATCTTCCCACTGGCTGGTGAAAGTCTGCGTGCTTCCGTGGGCAAGGACGATACGAGGCTTATCGGGTGGAAGATTGCTGAAGACATCGGTCGACCTGAGCCATTCCGTAGGGTCTGCCGATACGCTCCGACGCAAGAGCGGGCATGGCAGGAGAACCTCCGAATCACATTCATGGGGCTGCGCCTCAAGAAGCACCGTCAGATTGGGTGCCAGCGCGGCCCGTTCCCGCTGAAAGAAATCCTGTTCCCAGACACTGCCCGGACCACCGTGATCGTGGTTGCCGGGTATCACGAAAACTGGCAGCTCGATTTGGCCAATGGCGCTGCATGCCGCGGATACGGTCGATTTGTCCGCGCTTGGAGAGTCGAACAGGTCGCCGGCCACCACGATAAATTCGGCGCCGGCATCCTTGGCGACGTCTCCGAGGCGCTTGATCGCCTCGATTCGCGCATGTTGGACAAGGGACCGCTTGTGCTCGTCGCG
>PWZG01000345.1 GCA_003567575.1 PVC group bacterium
AAAGGAAGGGTGCGGGCTCGGGACGATAAATCTCAAGCAATGAAATGTTTTTTCAAGGTGTCATTACGAGCGAAATCGAGGAATCTCAATTCTGGTCAACACGCCGGGAAGGGTTGACTTTCATGGAACGGAACGGGATGGTAGGTGATGAATATCAACGGCAAAAGGCGTAGAAAACAAAAGTTCAGTTTGCGGATGACGCTTGTAATTTACGTGATTGCACCGCTGGCGGTCTCATTGGCGGTGACGGGGTACGTAGCGCTTACCATTTGGGAGCGGCAGGTCGAAACCCGCATGCAACAAGATTTGGAGATGGTTGCGCGTGCCATCCAGTTGCCCTTGAGCGATGCCATGGAGCGTGACCGTACGGAGGGTATCGAACAGGCGCTGGAATCGGCGTTTTCGATTGATGGTGTATACAGTGCCTATGCTTACGATCTTGAGGGTGAACAGATTGCTTCGGTGGGGCAGGTGGATCCCGATCCACAACGAAGTAGGCTGACGGAAATGGTTGCGGAAGGTGAGCGCGCCGGCGAATATGGTCAGGTTGGCAGCCGGCGTGTTTATTCCCATTTTGTGCCGTTGAGCGATTCGCGTGGACATGCCAGTGGCATATTGCAGTTGACCCGGCGTCAGAAAGATACGGAGGATTATATCGGCCGCGTGCGCCGTCATGGCGTTGCTTGGCTTGGCTTGGGCGTACTGGTCATGACCGGTCTGGTGTTGCTGGGTCAGAACCAGGCGTTGGGACGCCATTTCCAGCGCCTGATCGATGGCATGCAACGGATTGCCGCCGGTGAATCGGATCATCGAATTGCGTTGACTGGTCCCCGCGATATCGATTCCATCGCCGGCAGTTTCAACCGGATGCTTGACAGTATCCAAGCGGCGGAAAGCGAGATTCGCCGGAATCGCCGGAAACAGGCGGCTTTGGAAAGCCAATTGAAACAGGCGGAGAAATTGGCGGCTATCGGACAACTGGGCGCCGGCATCGCTCATGAACTCGGGTCGCCGCTAAGCGTCATCAGCGGGATGGCCCAGCGTGGATTACGCCGCGCAACATCGGATTCCACGCGGACGGAAACGTTTGATCGCATACAACGTGAAGTGGAACGTATGGAAGTGATTATCAGGCAATTACTGGATTTCAGCCATAGCCGGGAACTTAAACCGCGCAACCTGCGTCCCGAACAGGTTGTGCGGTCGGCCGTATCGGCGGTTGCCGATGAGGCTGCCGGCCACCATGTCGGCATCGCACTCGACGGCGATTCACAGGCGCCGGTATTCGCCGCGGATCCAATCCGCCTGGAACAGGCTCTGACCAATTTACTGCGAAACGCCATTCAGGCTGCCGACCATATTGATGTAAAATTGGCATGGCGTGTCGACGGCGACCGCATGGTGTTCAGCGTCGACGACAGCGGTCCCGGCATTCCCGAGGAGATCCGGTCACGGCTGTTCGAACCGTTTTTCACGACCAAAAATGTGGGCGCGGGAACCGGTCTCGGGTTGGCGGTGGTTCACGGCATCGTGAAAGAACACGGCGGCGATATCCGGGTTGGCTCAAGCGATATGGGCGGCGCCGCATTCGAAATCGCCTTGCCGATCAAGAGCAAACTGTCCCAAGAGGAACAATGAATATGCCCAAGGAAATATTGATGCAAGCCAAGGTTCTCATCGTGGAAGACGATCGCGGATTGGGCGAAATGTTGCAGGAAGAGATCAGTGACGCCGGGTTGCAGGCGCGACGGGTCGATACCGCGGAAGCGGCGATCACCCTGCTCGGATCATGGATGCCCGACTTGATTGTCAGCGATCTGCGTCTGCCGGGCGCCGACGGCCTGGAGTTAATGCGCCGGGTCCAAACGGAATTCCCGGAAAACATGCCCGATATACTGATTATCACCGCGTTCGGCAGCGTCGCAAAAGCCGTGGAAAGTTTGAAAGCAGGTGCGGAAGATTTTCTGACCAAACCGATCAATCTCGAGCATTTCATGCTCACAACGAACCGTATCCTCGAAAAACGTATGCTGCGCAATGAAATCAAGCAGATGAAAGGCTTGCTTGATGGTGGCGATACGTTTCACGGCATGTACGGCAGGAGTCGCGCCATGTTGACCCTGTTCCAGCAAATCCGGCAAGTTGCGAAAGCCGACGGACCGGTCTTGATCCTCGGCGAAAGCGGTACCGGTAAAGAGCTGGTGGCAAGGGCGATTCATTGCGAAAGCAAGGGACGCCATAAACCGTTCCTGGCCGTGAACTGCGCCGGCATTCCGGAACACTTGCTCGAAAGCGAGTTTTTCGGTCACGAAGCGGGCGCCTTTACCGGCGCCGGGAAACCGCGTCAGGGGTTGTTTGCCGAAGCCGAGGACGGAACGTTGTTGCTGGACGAGATATCCGAAATGCCTTTGCCGTTACAAGCCAAACTGTTGCGGGCGCTGCAAGACGGTAAAGTCCGCCCGGTGGGCAGCAATCGCGAGCAGCAGGTCAACGTTCGCGTGCTGGCGGCAACCCATCGCGATATCGAACAACTGGTTAAAGACAATGACTTCAGGGAGGATTTGTTCTACCGCCTGGAAACATTTCCTTTACGAGTGCCGCCACTGCGGGAACGAGACGAGGATATCGATCTTCTGGCAGGTATATTTCTGGCAAAACAGGCGTTCGCCGCCGGGAAACCTATCCGCGGTCTGAGCGAACGCGCCCAGGAAATGTTGCGTAACTATCCGTTCCCGGGAAATGTCCGCGAGCTGTATAACGCGATCGAACGAGCGGTCGTTTTCTGCCGGAATAAAGAAATCCGCCCGGAACATCTGCCCGCGCGAATTCAGAAACATACGGCTCAAAACACCGAGGGTACCGGCCGGCAATTGATGAATGCCATCCGTATAAATGAAGATTCCCTGCCCAGCCTGGAGCAGGTCGAACAACACTATATCCGCTACGTGGTGGACAAAATGAACGGCAACAAACGACGCGCGGCATCCGTGCTGGGCATCGCCCGCCGAACCCTGTATCGCAGACTCGGCGAACCGGAAAACGCGGATGCCGTATAAATCAGGATAAAGACTTGACGACGCTATTGGAAATGTTATGATTCTACGTAGTTCCGAACCGGGAAAGGGTTGATCACTTGGCCGCGAATATACGACAGATTGATATTGCCCGCAAAGTGGGCGTTTCGCAGCGCACCGTCTCCGCGGTCCTGGGCTCGACAACAGCCAACGGGGTGCGTGTCAGTCCGGATACCGCGCGTCAAATTCGCGAAGTTGCCGATCGTCTGGGATATACGCCCTACAGTCCGGCGCAGTTGATGCGCGGAAAAGGCAGCGGTTTAATCGGTGTTTTAATAGGCGATTCCGAAGGCAACGCGCAACAACGGCGTCTTGCTTTGCTTGATCGGTTGTTGTGGCGTGAGGGGTTCCGTTTAATGATCGGTCATTTGCATGCTCCGCGCGATGTTGACGCGTACGTTGCCGATTTTCTCGGTCGCGGCGCCGAGGGTGTTGTTTGCATACGTCACGAATTTCCGGCGTCGTCATCAAGCTATGTTCCGGAACGTTTGTCCCGCTTGCGGCATGTTGTTTACCTGGATCCGCCGTCCGGTATCACGAATGCCTGTTTCGTGCAGCCTGATCGACGCACTGGCATTCGGCAGGCCATGGCGCATTTGGCGGGTTGCGGTCGGAAACGAATCGGTCTTATCACCGATAATCCCAATCGCGCTGGCCGTCGCGGTACGCCGATGCGGGAACGTCTGGCCGGCTATACGGAAGGGCTGGCCGATGCCGGCCTGGCATTCGACCCTGTCCTCATTAGGGGTGACAAACGGCTGGCGGAAATCGATTTATATCCGCATTTGGCCGGAATCATGGTCGACGATCTGGTGCTCCAAAACGGCGCGGATGCCGTCTTGGCCAACAACGATGCGGTCGGTGTGCGCTTGATCAAAGCGTTGCAAGCCAAGCACATAAGAGTGCCCGAAGATGTGGCGGTGATCGGCTACGATAATGATCCCGTATCACTGGTGACAACGCCCGAAATGACCACGATCGATCACGACCACCATCGTGTCGCGCATGAGTTGACCGAT
>PWZG01000016.1 GCA_003567575.1 PVC group bacterium
CAGGAAACAGGGAACCCCTATATGCCGCGCGTTCCCGGCAGTGGAACGCGTGCGTCGTATGTATACGGCGTCGGCCGCGGTGGCGGCGGGGTTTGGATTGAAGCCGAGGGAACGATCACGCTGGACGGGATGATTCATGCGGATGCAGGGTCGATCAAGGATTTTCATTCCTATCCGGGCAGCGGCGCCGGGGGTGGCGTGTTCATGGCGGCCCGGAGTTTTGCAGGTGGCGAAACCGGACATATCCGGGCTGACGGCGGATCCTCGGGTCCCGCCCGCGGCGGCGGCGGCGGCGGCGGTCGCATCGCCGTCTGGATGGATACGCCGATCGAGTCGATTGAAGCCTTTGCGTCAAGCGGTACCCTGCAACGGGGTATTTTTGTGAATGAAGAGGATCCGCCGGCAGGATTCGAAGGTTCCGTCAGCGTGGCCGGCGGCACCGGCTGGGCCGATAATCAGGGATCTACGAACGAAGAGGATTATGCACAGCCGGGAAGTATCCATTTCATGCGGATACTGTTGCGTGGTACGTTGATTCGTCTGCAATAAGGAAAGGTAAGGGCTTATGCAAACGATTGAAGACTGTTTGGCCGGTTGGGCGGCGCCGTCCCGTATTTTGAATTCCGATTCGGCGCCGGACGCGGCATGGTCGCGGGCGCTGTGCGCCGGCGAACCCGCCGCCGCCATCAAGGCGTTTGTTGCCGCGATGCGGGACAAACCTTTTTTACCGGATACGCGGCATGCGTATATCCCGCAGGCGGAACGCTGGAGCGGCATCGATTTCGGCCGTCACGGCGGTCATGATTATGATCCCGATGAAGTCATCAAGCAACATTACGTCGGCGTCTACGGCATTGAGCATAGGTTTGACGGCGAAATCGACTGGTTATACGATCCCACCGCATCCTGGGGCGAACACAGTACCCGCGAATGGCAGGTACAGTTCAACCGGCATTATCACTGGATCCCGCTGGCACGCGCCTGGCAACGAACCAGCTTGGAAAAATATGCCCGCGCGTTCGAACGGGAACTGATAAGCTGGGTTACCAGCCAGTGTCCGGCGCCGCTCCGCAAGGATATGCGGTGGCCGGGTGTCTGGCGTACCATCGAGGTTGGAATCCGCGCCGGTTGGACCTGGCCGCTGACCCTCGATATCATGCGCCATCCCGATGCCGGAATCAGCGACGAAGCCATCTGGCTTATGATCGCGGCCTTGCACGAACACGGCCGTTATCTGTTGATGAGTCCCACCGGCGGGAATTTCAAAACCATGGAAACCAACGGCCTCGCGCATGCCGGCATGCTGCTGCCTGATTTGCTCGATAGCGAGGTGTTCGCGTCCACCGCGATTGACCGCGCTATTGCCGAAATGTACCGCCAATTCTATCCGGACGGTTGCCAGGACGAACTGGCCTCCAGTTACGGACGTCTCAGCATGGGGAACACTTTTTGCACGTTGAACCTGGCGCAACACAGCGGATGGTCCGAAGGCCGCGGCACCGGCATCCCTTTCGGAACCTGGGAACGACTGCGTGCCATGGGGGAAGTCTACGCCCTGATCGCCACCCCGGACGGACGGGTCCCCGGTTTGCATGATTGTGACGGGATCGAGGTCCGCAACATGTTCGAGGATATGGCGTCATTACCGGCGGACCGCGCGGACGATAAATTGCCGCCCTGGTTTCCGTCCGACACCGTCCGCCACATCCCCTGGGGCGGTTACGCGATGTTACGCAACCAGGGACGCTGGAGTCTGCTGGATGCCGGCCCCTGGGGCACCGGTCACCAGCATAGCGATGCGTTGCAGGTATTGACCTGGGCGGACGGCGATTTCTGGTGTATCGATCCCGGGAAACCGGCCTATAACCAGAGTTCTGAAACCCGACTGATCCGCGGCGCCGAAGGCCATAACGTCGTTTTGATGGATGGCCGCCGCCATTTGCCGGATCCGGTGGTCAGCCGGACGCCCGCGCCGCTGCCGATGGCGGTAGCTCAAAAGGATGGGATTGCCGTTGCCGCGGCGGGTCGGCTGACCCGGTTTGCCGAAGCGCCGGAAACGGGATTCCGTCATGAGCGGGTTTTGATCGATATCGCGGACCTGGGATGGATGGTCATCGACCGGTTGGAGGCACAAGATGCGGAAACCCATGGCTGGGAATGGCTGTGGCATTTCCCGGCCGGGGCAACCGTCATACCGGAAGACGGGATGGCCGTGATCGAACGCCAGGATGGCGCGCACCTGCAGGTTGTGGCAACCGCCACAACCGAACTCCGTCTCCATACGGTGTGCGGTTCCAAGAACCCGTGGCGCGGCTGGGCAACAGCGCCCGGCGCGGCGGAAGCGCACCCCATTCCGGTACTGGTGGTCACATCCGACCCCGCGACCGTTCCGGTTGTCAGCGCAACCCTGTTCGCAAGCCGACCGCTGCAATCCGTATCGTTGACTCCGCGGCATGACGGCGACAAGTTCATGATCTCGCTCGGCAACGACCGCGATCCTCTCTCCGTGACCCTGGAAGGCGAACGCGAATGGCGCACCGTTGCCGTCCAACGCTCCGGTAATCCTTGCCGCATCACCTTTACTCCGCATTTCTTTCCGAGATTATAAGGGACAGACAAAATGTCGTGCCGCCCTTGGCCATCCGACCGAGGTCGCAAGGAACAGATCTCGCCTGCGTAACTGTAAGAATGATTCCGGGATTAGACCGGACAGTGAGCGGGACGCAGTGCCGCTACTCTGAAAATATGACGATAATTTGTGCGTCCCTTATCTTTCCCTCATGCGCCGCTTTGCCCGATTCACCAGCTTCACACCACGGTCGCTCTGCGATGCCTTGAGCATCTCAAAGAGACGCCGAAGGTCGTGATTGCACTCGGCGGCCAGACCATCCTTGATCTCCCACAGCTCTCTGATTATGGGGTCAGTTTTCATTTTGATCTCCCATCAGTTCTTCTGGTGTGCAAATCTCCGGACACGCGTAGCCGTTTCTGGAACAGACAGAACGAATGGCCGGTTTTTTCTCGGCGTTGTCAATATGCCGGCAGTTCCATGTGAGCAGGTAGTCCATGCCGTGAACCGCAGCCAACGCAATGTGGGCGGCATCGTCTTGCGCAGCGGCCGGCAGGGCACTCTCCGAGATGAGTGCGGCTGCAAGCTCGTACGCTTCCTCAACGATTTCGAGTGTTTGCAGGTCGCCGAGCGCCCCGACGCGACGTCGAGCGGCATCCGGGTCGCCGCGCTGGACCTCCTGTTCCACCAGTGGAGAGACGAAGAGATCGAAACTCGCTCGGCGCGTATCCCACCACTCACGCGTCATCTGCTGACGGGCCGTGGCCAGAAGGTCGCGCGTGGTACGTGCGGTCAAGTAGCTCAGGATCGATGTTTCCACGTATACCGTTTTCATGGGGATACCATACCATGTCCCTACGCTTTTGTCATCCTTTTGCAGAACGGCGCAGGTCAGGCGCGCTGTCAAGCGTCGCATGCACCTGCTGGTTGGCCTCGTCCTGTCATGAACCCCTTTCAGAGGGTCACAATGTGCCGAATCTCACTACGACCAAAGAGACTCTACCAGCTTCAGGGTTTCTTCCACCAGCTCCAGACCGCCTTCCGGGCCGAATACGATGCTCTCGGGCACTGATCCGTAGTTGTTGCCCCCCGCCAGGGAACGTTCGGTGGGGAGGTACCGGTAATGCCCATCGGCGGTCTGCACGGTAAACGTTTGCACTGCCCGGCTGCGTGACTTGATTTGGATACCGTAATCAAGGAACAGCGCAACCGGATGCGTGACCATGGCCATCTCGCCGATGCGGATCGCATGAACAGTCACGGGCAGCTTGGGCTCGGCCTGCTGGCTTTCGAACATCCGCACCACCCGGTGAGCCCGATCCATCCGCCAATAGACCCCGCTGATTTTCTCGAACCACCTTGGCTGCAGACGAATCGCGGGATTCGATTCGATCTCCTCACGCATCTTGCGGTACTCGGCAAGCAGCCGCTCGAACTCCATCTGTTTGCTCTCCGCCATTTGTTCCGTCACATGCAGTTGCGTCAACTCGACCTGCTCGGCGCGGTGGATGAAC
>PWZG01000118.1 GCA_003567575.1 PVC group bacterium
ACCATCCGATCCTGCATACTTTCCATACGATCGATGCATTACGCTATCCGGGACAACCTGACGATGACCATCCGCATCTGATGGGAATCTATATCGGCGCCCGGATCGGTGTACTGCTGTTGCCCTATGGCATGGGAACCGGATTGACCGGGGAACAGGATGTATTCCAGCACTTACGGGGACGCGGCCTTGAGCCAAGGTATATGTGTTCAGATTCCGCCACCCGGCTCGGGGTCAATATTGCCGGTTATGCCGTCGGTTACGCGGATGTGGGAGACGTTCAAGGCCGCCCGGAAGTGTTCACGGCCGCCGACACGCGCCCACCCAGCGATCAGTTTGTCTTTGCGCAGATCCGGCATGAAGGATCCTGGAACACGCATCCCGGCGCGGCGGCGGCGCTGCTCCATAGGGTACGGCATCAATCTTCCATTAAGGTACATATGAAGCGGCAGGCCGTCGATCTCGGCGTCGATGATCTGTCGGCTTTCCCGTTTCTTTACCTGACGGGTCTGGATACGTTCACATTCAGTGATGCACAACGGCAGATCCTGCGGGACTATCTGGCCAGGGGTGGTTTTTTGTTGGTTAATAACGGTCTTGGCTTGAGCCGGTTCCACCAGTCGGCGATTGACGAGTTGGGACGTTTACTGCCGGAAGAAACATTCGCCCCGCTGCCGGCAGATCATAAACTGTTTCATATGATCGCGCCGGCGGACGATGTCCAGTACACGTCGGCGCTTCGGCGCCAGCAACCCGATCTGGGCGGGCGTCCCCTGTTGCTTGGCATGCATTATCAGGGCGAATTGTCCGTCGTATACAGCCCTTACGACCTCGAAGCAGGCTGGCTCAATACCCATTTCCCGCTCATGCGCGGATACGAGAACGCTTCCGCGCAACGGCTCGGCTTGAATATCGTGGCATACTCAATGCTGCGATAAAACGAAACCATAAATTCACGGAACAAACGTGTGACCAATCAAAAAAACGATTTTGACGATGCGTCAATTCTTGAACAGATAAACTCGTTCGGAAAACTGCGCGAACGGTTGATGACGGAAATCGGCCGTGTAGTGGTTGGCCGGGAAGAGGTACTCGAAGAATTGCTTGTCGCTATTTTTGCCGGCGGCCATTGCGTACTGCTTGCAGTTCCCGGCCTGGCAAAAACCCTGATGGTCCGCAAACTGGCGGAGACCCTGTCGCTTGACTTCCAGCGGATCCAATTTACGCCTGACCTGATGCCGACGGACATTACCGGCGCCCACATTCTGGAAGAGGATCCCGCAACGGGCGGACGTTGTTTCCGGTATCAGAAAGGTCCGGTTTTTACCCATATCCTACTGGCGGATGAAATCAACCGTACCCCACCCAAGACGCAGGCGGCCCTGCTCGAGGCCATGCAGGAGGAACAGGTCACGGCCGGACGCGAGATCTATCGGCTACCGGATCCTTTTGCCGTGCTGGCAACCCAAAATCCGGTGGAACATGAGGGTACCTATGTCCTGCCGGAAGCCCAGCTCGATCGCTTTATGTTCATGGTGAAAATGGGATATTCCTCGAAAGCGGAAGAACACCGGATTCTGACAACAACCACCCGGGGCACGGTTCCGGCGTTGCGTCCTATCGTAGACCGCGAGACCGTGCTTCGCGTGCGATCCCTGATCTGGAACGTGCCGGTTAGCGATCACGTAGTCGATTACGTAACCCGTTTAATGCGTGCAACCCGGCCGGAAGACGGGAGTGCACCGGATTTTATCGAAAAATACGTAACCATGGGATGCAGTCCGCGAGCGGGTCAGGCAATGCTTGGCGCCGTCAAGGCAAACGCCGTATTGACCGGACGCACGGATGTCGCCTGCGAGGATGTGCGGCGTTTTATTCTCCCGGCCATGCGTCACCGGATCCTGTTGAATTTCGCGGCGACCAGCGAAGGACTGGACACCGATGCCATCATTCGCGAACTGCTCGATGCCGTCCCGGAAGTGGATTGACAACTCGCGTTGAAAGAGACCTATCAATATTTACCAGCATGGCTGGCAACCAGGTTGCAACAGGCATGCATTGAAGTGCGGCGGCCGATGTCCGGCATGCGCCAGAGTCAACATCATTCCGATGTTCTCGGAGCCAGCGTCGAATTCGCGGAATATCGCGACTATTATTCCGGCGACCCACTTAACCGGATCGACTGGGCCGTCTATGCCCGAACCGATCGGCTGGTCATACGCCAGGCCTACAAGGAGGTCAGCGCACGATGCACGATTATGCTGGATATTTCACGCAGCATGGATTACGGATACGGCGGCCCGATGCACAAGATCGAGTATGCCAAATATCTGGCGGCCGGCATGATGTTCGCCATGGTGAATCAGGGCGATGCCGCCGGATTATCAACGTTCGACCACCGTATCCGTGATCAATTCGAGATGATCAATTCCGCCATGGGCTTACGCCCGGCGCTGCGTCACCTCGAAACGCTGATCCCCGGACAATCCGGCGATATCGAGTCCGCCCTGCATGAACTGGGAAAGTCGCTCACCAGGAAATCGTTCGTTGTCCTCATTTCCGATCTGCTTCAGGATGCATCCCGGATACTGCGCGGATTGCATCATCTATACCACAAAGGAATGGATGTCACGGTATTCCATATCATGGATCCGGCTGAAGTGACCCTGCCCATGCAAGGGTTGACCGAGCTGACGGATATGGAATCCGGGAAACGGATGACCGTCAACCTGGATGAAATCCGCGATCGTTACGTGATGGCGGTCAATGCGCATATTGCACAGCTCCAGCGCCAGTGTCTGAACTTGCGCATGGATTACCATTTTGCCGATACCCGGACGCCAATCCACGAGTTAATTCTCAGAAGGAGTTGTTAACGGTGGCATTCGCATCCGCATTCTTTCTCTGGCTTTTGCCGCTGGCCGCTTTGCCGGTCGTCTTCCACCTGCTGCTGAAACGTAGACAAAAGCGGCTGGCATTCCCTGATCTGATGTTCTTTCTCAAGGCGGATCCAAGGATGCATGCGCGACGACGGTTACGGGAAATTCTACTGCTGGCGGCGCGAGTTCTGCTGCTGCTGCTGTTGGTGCTGGCGCTTTCGCGACCGATACTTCGGAACGTTCCCGCGCTCGGCGGCAGGATCGCGCTCGTCATCGTGATCGACAACTCGGCGTCAATGGACGGACTGACGCCTGACGGACAATCCAAACTCGATCTGGCCTGCCAGGCTGCCGGCCGGCTGCTGGATGCACTCGATGATGGCAGCAGTGTCGCCATCGTACCGCTCGTTGCCGATCCCGCATTGGATCGTATATCGACGTTGACAACGGATCGCGACACGTTGCATCAACAATTGGCGCGCATCCGGCGAACAGAGGCCCGGGGTTCAACCGCGGACGCATTTACACAAATGCGGGCTCTATTGAATCGCGTCCCGGAGGGAACGCGGCGTGCCGTGCATATTTTCTCCGATTTACACACCATCGCCTGGGCCGGGACGCACGGAAACGGCAACCCCACCTCCCCCCCCCCCGTCCTCAACCCAAATGGCGAGACGGTAACGTCACGCATTAACGCGGATCACGATGGGAAAGACGCAAATATAGTTATCCACCGGATTCCCAGCGCACGAACCCGGGATGCCAATATCTCGATTGACTCCCTGACCGCCTCCCATCGCGTACTCCTTCCCGGACACAACTGCACGATTGAAGTCGGACTACGGAATACGTCCGCGATTGCGGGCGAAATCCGGGTAAACATCGAGAACAACCATGGCAAACTGGTTAGCCGGCGCCATACCGTTGCCCCCGGCATGGTGGAATATGTCAGCTATTCCTTCACCCCCGACGCAGCGGGCGAATATTGGGTCATGGTGGAACTGGAAGGGGATGCATTTCGCGGCGACAACCGGGCCGGCATGGCGTTTTTATGCCGTGACAAGGCCGCCGTATGGTTTATTGGCGCGCGCGACCACTACGGATTGATGCCGATCGCGGTTTCACCTTCCGGAACCGGCCGTCATACCGCCCTGGTTCCCGTATTCAAAGATCCGGAGACTTTGTTCAACGCCGGATCGGA
>PWZG01000161.1 GCA_003567575.1 PVC group bacterium
AGTCCGACCGCCAATCCCATCACGATCAAGTCCCGAATCCCGCGAATGAGGTTCCCGATGCTTCTTGACGTTTTCATGCGGTCTCCTCCTATGTTACTGGTTCCCGTCATTGTTCCCATTATTTCTTCCCGCTAACGCAAGGCTATCACGGACGCATATATTTATCAAACTATTCTTCTTGGTCATTACTGCTGATAGATCGCTTCAGCGGTATTGCACATAATACTTAATAATAAGGTTTAAAACATACGCTCAATGGCCAAGCATGATCATTTAAATACTCTTTTTTGATCAATACTGCTGATCAATCGCGACCTGATTCCAGCGTACATTCGACATCGCTGTAAGGAGTTTTTGACCTCGACGCGTCTTTGGGGTGGTTTCGCCGGAAATCGCGTCGCCGCATTTCAGCGCGATTGCTTGCGGCGCACGTCGCCTGCCTGCCGGCAGGCAGGGCCCGACGTGCGCCGGGGAAGCCGACATCAGGCCCAGACGTCGCCCTCCGGGCACCAGCGGCACGCGGGTCGGGTCATAGGATGCCGAGGTCGGGCCGACCTCGGCCACAAAGAATCGCGTGTCCGCATCTGCGGTCTTCCCTTCGGTTGCGGGCGAAGCCCGCCTTATGCGTTTTGCACATATTCCGGACGCGCGGCGTTGAGCCTTTGGCGCCGGCGATACGCACGGGGCGACACACCGGTTTCCCGGTGAAACAACCGGGAAAAATGAGCCGGATCAGGCAATCCGACCAAGCGCGCGATCTCAGCGACGGGTCGCCGGGTGTTGTGAAGTAAAACCTGAGCGCGTTGAATCCGGAAGCGGTTCAACCATGCCATCGGCGAAAGCCCGACTTCGTCGCGAAAACGATGCGCGAATCGGCTGGGACTCAATTCCGCGTATTCCGCGATATACCGAATCGTCAGCGAACTGCTGTGTTCGATGTGCATAATCTGAAAGGCGGCCAAAATGCCGGGGGAATACTTTCCCGGATCGTCCGTCCACGCCAGCAGCGGATGTTCACGTTCGCGTACCGCGTACAATTCCGCCAGCAAACCTCCCAGCAACATGGATAAGCGCGCTTCATGTCCGGCCGGCCGTTCTTCGATCAGACGGACAATATCCTTGAACAAGCGCAGCATGGCGGCGCGATTCACGCCGCGGAACACGGGCTGTGTTCGGATGCGTAACGTGTCGCCCCACCCGTCCAAATCGTGTCCGCAAAACGACACCCAAAACAATTCCGCCGCTTGCCGCCCGACATTGCGGTGCGCCGTCGGCGCGGCCATATCCATCAAACAGGCTTCGCCCGCGCGGACCCCATGCCATTGATCGTGGATCGCGTGCTCCAACTCGCCCGCGAGGACGAAATGAAGCAACATCGCGTCGATCTCGCCGCGTTTCAAGTAGAAGCCCGGTTCGCAGCGTGCCCAACCTATTCGGTCAACATAATGCCAACGTTCCATCGCCAGCGGACTCGCCAGATTCGGGATTAACCACTCGTGTTTGTGACGGATGCGTTTGCCCGGCGTCAAATAATCGTTGCGTTTGTCAGGTGAAGACGATTTCATCAATGTCAATCTCCATCACGGTTACGTCACGCCTCTTCTGTAGCCGGTTCGGTTAATACTGAATCTCCTACCCTTTCCAGGCTTCCTCGTTACCCAGGAAATAAAGTCCCGTGGCGTGTTTCTCGAGCGTGTCACGAAACTCCGTGACCTGGCGTCCGATGAACCGTCGGTCATAGCATTCGTAAACATCCGTGGGTCGGGGCAGCCGGATGACTTTCTCTCCCGCTTGGCGCGCGTGAACCGTCAGGAAACTACGCCCCGGCAACACGACATCGTCGTCTTCAGTATATACATGCGCACCGGCGGTGCGGGCAATGTTGCGCAAGACATGCGCATTCAGCATGGGCGCGGACACAAAGACCGATGTCCAGCCGTCCATTTGTTTGACACAGAAACCCGGCGTTTGCAAGGGATCGAGTTCGCCTACGGTAACCGCGTCGGGATCGTCGACATAAATCAGCGGTCCCAACACGCGTTCGCGTTCATCATTACCCATGGGGCCGACGCCGAAGAAATCCGGTGTCCGGTTGCCCTGCATATACTTGTCACCACCCGTCACGACACCCCCGGCATAAGGATGGTCCGGATTGGTGAAGGTAATCCGCGGCAACGCTTCGACATCGGCCGACCGCAACCGGAATCCGGTCAGGCGTTCGACCCGCGCCAGATCGAAGCCGGCGGGCGATTGGATACCGGGCGCGTAGGACCAGATCACCGTCGCCCCGTTCCGTTTAACCTTGCGTTCGATGCGGGTGATCTCGTCGTCGGTCAGGTAGAAGGTATTGAGAAAGTAGTAGACCCGGTGATCGGGCATGGCGGGATGATCCAGATCGTTGTGTAAAAACACATTCCATGGCACGCCGGACCGTCCCCAATAGTGTTGGCGTTGATAATACAGCATCGGGAACAAAAGCCGGTTGGCGCATTGTTGGTGAAAGGCGCTTTCCTCGTCCACGATCATGGCCACGCCGTCGGCCACGCCGCGCGGGTGATTGAGACTTTCCCGGCCTATCCGGTTCAGTCTGGCGATGCACCGGGTTATCTCGGGGTGATCGTACATGCCGGGAACCATGGCATGCCACCAGAGACCATAACCCCGAATGATCGCCATACCCACATCGCGTTTGAGGACACCGATGGTCTCGTCGAGATCGGCGGCAATATTTCCCAGGGTAAAGCCCTCCCGGTAGCCGACCGGCAATACCGAGGTGCGGGTATCCTGATCCTGGAATATCAGTTTGCCGTGCAGTCCCAAGCTTCCGGCCGCCATCATAGAATTGGCATCGCCGCCGGGATCACGGTTTTCATAGGATGCTGGAGAGGTGAACATATCGACCGCCGGATGAGCCAACGCCCGGCGGGTCATATTGATGGCGGCCTGGTTATACAAATACCCGTGGAATCCGTTGTCCATGAACGCGCCCAAATGACTTCCGGCCAGGCAATGCCCGTCGGTGGCGGCTTTGATCGTTTCGCAAATCCGGATCACGATCGATTCGATCCGTTCCGCGAAGCATTGGTAATAATCGGCGCATTGCGACCGGCGTGGCGACCGGAAGGTGAACCAGTCGCTGCGTAATCGTTCAAGCCGGTCGGGAACCGCCGCGGTCTCCAAGGTGACGTCATCGCGTCCCCAGGCCGCGCGCAACGCCGCGTCATTCCCGTAGGTGTTCCGTAGCCAGACACGAAAACAATCCCGCATTGCCGGCGAGAAATCGGCACAAAACCAGCGTCCATCCGGAGCGCAGGCGCCGATGGGATTGTTCTCGCCGCACGAGCCCATTCCAAACTGGTGGACGATGACCCGCCCTTCGTAGCGCCGGTGCAGATGACGGCACCAGGTTCGATACCAGTCGCATACCGCCGCGAGCCAGAGATCGGATCCCCAGGAGACATCGCGGAAGTTTTCATAACCTTTATAGCGACTCACGTCGCGATCGAATTGCATGACTTCGCGCGCATGCGCGTCCATCCACCAGGCTGGCGTCGGCGGGAAGCTGCGCACAATGGCCAAAGCCTCCGGATCACGCGCCAGCAGTACGTCCATGGCCTGCTCGACATTCGCGAAATCGATCGTTCCGTCTGGTGCCACGGCAAACGCATGATCGTGCAGCATCCAAACCCCGGGCGCGGCTTCGGCAAAACTCTCGTAGGGTGCTTTGTGCAGGTACGGCGCGCTCAAAAAAATGGGACATCCGTTAATCGACAGCGCCGGCTGCCCTTGGACGGTCTCTATCTTTACCTCAATATTTTGCATGGTTATCCATTTCCGTATCCGGATTGTTCGCTGAAAAATGCGACCATATTCCTAATGTTACGCATTGTCAAGACCAAGCTTCCACACCGAATAAACGCGGCACCAGGACGGCGGAGACCGCCGTCTCCATCCTTAAAGATTTCCTGGTAAGCGTATCCGGGTAAGGGTGGCGGTTAAGCGTTGTCTACGGTTAATGCGCATTCACCGTTTAACAGCATCCCGCAGGGATGCGAAATGTTGAAAGATTGGAGCCCAGC
>PWZG01000373.1 GCA_003567575.1 PVC group bacterium
ATAAAAACACCGGCCACCAGCATCCATTCCCAATCGATCACGGGCGCGAATTTCTTGTAATACGGTTTGTCGAGGGTCTTGTTGCCGCGGAAAAACCGTTCCAGCATCCCGCTGGTGCGCGCGAATGCCGTCGAACAGCCGATCGGTTTGTCGGACAAAAGAAACGCAAGACAACTAAGGACACCGATTCCGATCCCCACCGTATAGGGCGACCATTGCGTCATGCTAAGCCAATCCATTGCAGGCCTCCTTACTTGATCTTTTTCTTCTTCGTTTGCGATTCCGGCAGTTTGGTTCCAAGAAAACGCGGGCCGTGCGGTACCACGCATACCGGGCATTCACTGCTGAATCCGGCCGCACTGTATCCGGTCATACCGCCGGCCACGTTCGACAGGTTGGTGAAACCGTGTTGCGCCAGTAAACTGGCGCCGAGACTGGAACGGTGTCCCGTACTGCACACGACGGCGGTAGACAATGCCGGATCCAGGGTCGTATACTCCGTTCTCAAGGCAGGTGCGGGAATATTGATCGCCCCGTCGATGTGATTGGCTTCGTACTCGCGCGGCGACCGCACGTCGACCAGTTGAATGGCGGTATCTTTGCAGGTCAGTGCATTCAGTTCCTGACTCGATAACAGTGGCAAATGCGCGGAGGGAATTCCCGCCTTAGCCCATTCGAACATACCGCCGTCAAGAAAACCGACGATACGGTCCAATCCGACGCGCTGCAGCCACACTCGCGCTTCCATCGCTTCGGTTTCATCGCTGGACACCAGCAGAATCTCTGCGTCCGGCGGGAGTACCCATCCGGCAAACGTGGCGAAGTTGCCGCCGATATCGATGTGATACGAGCCGGGCACATGATGCCCGCCATAGCGCCCATAACTGCGGGTATCCAGCACCACCGTGCCGGAACGTTTGGCGCGCCGCGCAAATGTTGCCGGATCCATCGGCACCGGGTTCGGGGTTTTACGGACAAGCGCCGGTCCCTCGCTGTTGATCGCGCTGCAGCGGCTGAAATGATCCGGCGCTTCCGGCATGTTGGTGGTCAGCGACGCGATGAAGGCCTTGCGATCTTTGATTTGTAGCGCTGCATTGAATCGGCGTTCGTAGCCGATGGTGGACGTGCGCATGGCGCCCATGGCCCGACCGCAAAGCGAACCTGCGCCGTGAGCCGGATAAACCATGCAGGAATCCGGTAATTTCATGAGTTTCTTGTGTAAACTGTCGAAAAGCCGGGATGCCAGCTTTTCGGCGATGCCCGGAAACAGATCGGGCCGTCCCACGTCACCAACAAAGAGTGTATCGCCGCAAAATACAGCAGCCGGATCTTTGCCGCGGGCCGTGTCGGTCACAACATACGAGATATGCTCCGGGGTATGACCCGGTGTGTCCAGCACGCGAATGGACATATCCTCGATCCGGAACGTGTCGCCCTGCTTCACCGCAACATGTTTGAACTTCGATTTGCCGGCCTTGGGCGCATAGATTGTGGCGCCGGTAATTTCCGCCAGATCCATATGTCCGGAAATGAAATCCGCATGAAGATGCGTTTCCAGGATATGCGTGATCTTCATTCCCATCTCTTTGGCCGCATCGAGATAAAGCTGGACGTCACGCCGCGGATCAACGATCGCGCAGGTATTCGCGCCAGCGAGCAGATAGGAACTGTGCGCCAGGCCCTTGACGAAAAATTGTTGGATATACATTTATACACTCTCCTTGCTTGGTTGGGTTGTTGTGGTTTCTTGATATCTCATTTGGTTTCCATGGTTCCCTTGATATCCATTCACATATCATAAAAGCATATCGCGGAACAAATGGCAAGTAGATTTTGCGTGTTTTGTCAGAAAACACCAAAAAGACGATGATCGCGATGATGATCGTGATGATGATTGCCTCGTGATTTCGCGGCGAAAATCAGATTCTTCGGGGGAAGAAAGAACGGATTTAACACTTTAAAAACCATTACGCGTTTGAATCCTTCATCTCTTGAATCATTCTGACGGAACTCTTCTTTCCCAATCATTCCGCCCAAAATCATTCTGCCAACATTCTTGCGCTTGCTTCTACGCGCGGTCCATGGCACAATCTCACGGTTGCAACATAATAAGGCGGGCTTCGCCCGCAACCCAGAGGTCAGAAGTCACCCGCCGCCCGACACACGATTCCATCCATAATCTTCGTATAATTTTTCTTGTTTTTTTACGCAAACATGCTTGAATAATGGCGCTGACATTCCCGTAAGTATCTGGGCATTAACAGGAAGGACCATGACCCTTCGTATTGAACGAATATTTCTCGGATGGCATCGTCCATTGTGCGAGACGGTGCCCGAACGCCTTTTGCAGCGGGGCGGGATGGGTATGATCGATAGTCGTGATACGGTGGTGGTTTTACCGACGCGCCAGGCGAGTTGGCGTTTGCGTACTGCATTGCCGCTGGCCGCCCATGAACGCTATGGCGCGGCGTTGATCGGACCCGAGATCGTCACGGCGCCGGTTTTGATCGCGCCACCCCCGCGCGCCGGACGCGCATCCGATTTTCAGGCGTTACTGGCGTGGTGTACCGTGTTGCGGGAGACGCCGCCCGGCGAATTGGATGTTTTTTTGGGGAAACAACGGCCGGGCTCGAATGTCTGGGCTTTGCAAATCGCGCGACGTCTGATCCGATTGCGCCGTGAACTGGCCGATGGCGCGCTGACGATTACCGACGTGGCCAACGGCGGCAAAGCCGCGGACGAAGCCGAACGCTGGCAGGCCATGGCCAATCTGGAACAACGGTATCTGGACCGGCTCAAGTCATGGAATCTGCGGGATGCGATCAGTGATCAATTGGCGCATGCCGCTGCCGGGAAACTGCCGCCACACGTTAAACGGGTGGTACTGGCGGCCATCCCCGATCCGCCGCGTCTGTTGCTTGAACTGTTGACCGTATGGTCCGAGAACGGCGGTTCGGTGACGGTACTGGTGGCGGCGCCCGAAAGCGAGGCGGCCGCCTTCGACAATTGGGGACGACCCTTGCCCGATGTGTGGACTCAACGCGAGGTCGCGCTTGACGATCGCGACCTTATCCTGGCCGCCGATCCCGAAGATCAAGCACGCCGGATTGCCGAATTGCTGAAAACCGGGTTGATGAAGCCGTTGGATGGTACAAGGGATCAACGTCCCTCCGTAGCCATCGGGGTGCCGGATCGTGAAACCGTGGCGCCGTTACAGCGTGAATTGGCGGCCCGCAATATGCCGGCATTCGATCCCCGCAATCGTGTTTTCGGAGAGACACCCCTGTTCCGATTGGCGCAGGCCTTGCTGGATTGGAACGAACGACCCGGTTATGCCGAAACAGCCGCGGTGTTACGGCATCCCCACGTGCTGGCTGCCTTGAATGACGGCGATCAGGTGTTGTGCGGGCTGGACACCGTTCAATCCGAAAAATTACCGGTCACTTTCGATCAACTTTGCAAGGCTGCCGAAGATTGGACCGATCCGCGTCGCGACCCGAATAACGCAATCGATGCATTGCGCGCCGCCCTGACCTGGCTTACCGTTTGTCGTCGGGAACTAAGGGGTCAACCGTTGTCCGATGGATTGCGTGCGGCACTCAAAGCGGTCTATGATCAACGCCGGCTTCAGCCGCGCAATACAAAGGATAAGGCATTCCAACAAGCCGCCGGCAGTTTGGATGCGGCGTTACGCGAACTGGCCGAAGCCGAGGCGGCGGGACAAACCGGTACGGATACCGCCGCCGTTCTGCTGGCGCGATTGCAGGGTATGCCGATCAAACCTGAACGCGCCGGCGAACCGCTCGATCTCGAAGGATGGCTCGAATTAGCCTGGAACCCAGCGCCGGTCCTGTTTGTCGCCGGGATGAACGAAGGGTTCGTTCCCGACAGTCAGGTCGGCGATCTGTTTCTGCCGGATACCTTGCGGCGGGATCTGGAATTGCGCGATGACCGCTTGCGGGTCGCGCGCGATAGCTATTTGCTGACCGCCTTATGCGCGCAGCGTTCGACGCCGGGCGACGGTCCGCCACAGCGGGTTGTGTTGCTGGTCGGTAAACGGGCAACCGCCGGCGATCCGTTGCGTCCGTCGCGATTGTTGTTCCGCTGTCCCGACGAGTTGTTGGTACAACGCGCACGCCGCCTTTTCCGTGATCCGCCACCGGCGCATACCGCTGCCGCCCACGAGATGAGTTTCACGCTCGATCCGAATCGCGTGCCGACCGGGATCATCACGCGCCGGTTGCTTGAACGTATCAGTCCCACAGCGTTCAGAACGTATCTGGCGTGTCCGTTCCGCTTCTATTTGCAGCGTATTCTCGGGATGGAAACCGCTGACGATCGGGCACGCGAACCGGATGCGCGCGGATTCGGCGACCTGTGTCATGAGGTGCTGGAACGGATGGGTCGCAACCAGAACAAGATTTGGGCTTGTGGCGATGCTGTCGTATTGGGCGACTGGTTGGACCGGTGTTTACGCGAAACGGCTGCCGCACGGTACGGTGATTCGCCATGGCTGGGAGTGACGCTGGCCGTTGAAGCGGCGGCCAACCGTTTGCGCGACTTTGCCCGCCAACAAACGGAATGGCACGCACAAGGCTGGGAGATTATCGAAACCGAGGTACGCATTTACCAAACGATCCTGCAAGGCGTCACTATCGGCGGTCAGATCGATAGGATCGACCGCCACAGGCATACGGGCGCAATTTGTGTGTGGGACTATAAAACTACCGATAAGGCGACAACACCCATTCAAACCCATATGGGATCGGTTGGCGATGCGACGTTCCTGCCCGAAGCGGTGTTATCCGCCGCAACGATCAAAAGCCTGGGAATCGGCGGAACCAAGGCAACACCGAAACGATGGCTCGATTTGCAGTTGCCTTTGTATCGCGAAATGGCGCGCGCGACCTATGGTCCCGCTGTCGGTATCGGCTACATTCTGTTACCCGCCGCGCTGGGTGAAACGGCGTTCGCGCCTTGGGACGGTTACCATGATGAATTACATGATCACGCCTTGAATTGTGCGCGGGCGGTGGTGTCCCGGATTCGCGCCGGCGCCTTCTGGCCGCCCGCTCCGAAATCGCCAAAATACGACGATTTTACCGATTTGATCCTGGACGATCCCGAGAAAACCTTTGTAGCGCCGCCGAATCCCTGGAGCGTTTCATGAATACTTTCGCGCACCGCGCCATTTCCGCTTCCGCCGGGACCGGCAAAACCTGGGCGTTGACCCATCGATACCTGGCATTACTTGCCGCCGGCGAGTCGCCCGACCGTATTTGTGCCTTGACCTTCTCACGTAAGGCTGCCGGCGAAATATTCGATTCAATTGTCGAACGCCTGTGTGTGTCGGCGGTTAATGACCGCGAACGGACGGTTACCGCCGATAATATAGACGCCCAAACGCCGGCCGCGGCGGCGCCCCGCGCGGCGCGGGCGTATGTGACGTTGCTGCGCCGGTTACTGGATCAGGCACATCGTTTGCGGGTAGGGACCCTGGACAGTTTTATCCTCGGCATTGCGCGCGCGTTCCCGCTGGAATTGGGCTTGCCACCCGATGTGCAGCCGATGGATAATGCCGGCGGCGAAGCACAGGCCGCCCGTCAGGCTTTATTGATGCGGATTATCGATCCGCGCCATCACAAAAACGACGGGGGTATTGCCGCCAAGGCTTTACTACAAGCCGTCCGCCAAGCCGGGTTTGGACGGGAAACCAAAAGTTTGGCGGGTAAACTTGATGCGAATATCAGTGCCATGCACGATTTTTACCGTGAACACTCCGGAAAAGCCTGGGGCGATGCCAAACGGATATGGCCCACCGGCCGCTGGTGGGAAAACGTGGTGCAGGCGGAACTCGAAACGGCGCGTACCGATGCGTATCATGAGGCTTTGCGACAGGCGTTTGGCACGATATCGCGCCCAGCCCAATTGGGGGACGCATGTGCCAAAATCGCAGCGGCGGCCGCCAACCATGCGCCGGACCAGCCATGGCCCGCCAATCTCAGCAACACTGTGTTGGCGCAGCTTCTCGAATGGCTGCCGGATGGCGCGCCAGGTCTGACACTTGTGTTTTACAAGAAAGAATATATCATCCCCGATAATCTTCATCCGCCGCTACGGGCAGCGCTCGGCAATCTGGTGGGAGTCGAAGTGCAACGCAGTCTGGAGACGACAGCCGGATTACACGCCTTGCTCAATCGTTACGATGCGCTTTACAACGAGGCACAACGGGTTGATGGACGATTATCGTTCGACGATTTTGCGCGACAACTGGGATGCGAAGACAATCTACCCAGTATGGAACCGGATAAGCGGCTGTATATTGACTACCGTATGGATGGCCGGCTCGATCACTGGTTGCTGGACGAGTTTCAGGATACCAGCGATACCCAGTGGCAGGCAATCGCCAATCTCGTGGATGAAGTTGTGCAGGATAGCGATAAACAACGTTCGTTCTTCTATGTCGGCGATATCAAACAGTCGATCTACGGCTGGCGTGGCGGAAATTATCGGCTGTTCGGGCATGTGCGTGATCGCTACCGAATCGGGACCGGCGATTCGTTGAATGTCTGTTACCGCTCGTTACCGGAGATCATCGATACGGTCAATACCGTATTCGACAAGCTGGACCGCTGGATTCCCAGTGGCGGCGAAGCCAAGGGACCGCACCCGCAGGCCGTGAAACAATTCATGATGGAATGGCAGGAACACGAGAGCGCCCGCCAGGGGGAAGGCTACGCGGCACTGTTGGAGTATGAACCAAAATCAAAAACGAATCCAGCCGACAACAACGCGGACGGGGAGAACAACGAAAACGATCCCGCGCAATACGAGGCGATCGTCAATGTGTTGGCGGAAGTAATGCCGACCCAAACAAATCTCAGTGCCGCGGTCCTGGTCCGCGACAACAAACAGGGTCGCGTCTGTGCCGATGTTCTGCGCCGTCGTCTGGAGGGTGTTCCCGTGGTGCATGAGGGAACCGGCGGCATTGTGGATAATCCGGTGGTAACCTTGCTGCTGGCGCTGGTACGCTATTGCGCGCATCCGGCGGATAAACTGGCCCTACGGCATCTGCAAATGAGTCCCTGGGCGGCCGCGGCTACGACGGCGGCCGATTTTATGGGCGACCGGCTCAAGGATTTGCCGCGCCGGTTTCTGGAACAGGTACATGAAAGCGGATTCGCCGGCGCCTTGCGCGAGTGGGGCAACCGTTTAATGGCCGCCGGGGTGAATGACGCCTTCGGGCGCCAACGGCTGAACGCGTTACTGGCCGCGGCCGAATCTTTCGATGCGACCGGAGCGCGCGATTGCGATGCGTTCGGCGACGCGATCCGTGCGCATCAGGTGAAATCCGAGGCCGCCGCCGGCGCCATCCGGGTCATGACCATCCATCAATGCAAGGGCTTGGGTTTCGATATGGTGCTGGCGCCGTTCGATCCGATGGCCAAAGGATTCGGCAATGTCAGCGGGATCGAGATGTTGCGCAGCGATTGCGGTAAAGTCTCGCCGACGGACGACGGCTGGGTGCTGAAACGGCCCAAAAACGAAATCCTGCCGGCTACCGGCGGGGCGGCGGTTAAAGCGCTCGACGAGGCGCGTGCCGGAGAAAACTTCAGCCAACTATGCGTGCTTTACGTGGCGCTGACCCGCGCCAAACAAGCACTCTACATGTTCGTTCCGAAAACCTCGAAAAGTTCCACCACGGTTCGCGAAGCCGATCTGTTGCGCGAACGCTTGACGGATTCATTCCGTACGGCCGGAAGTTCGCGGAACGGTTTGACTGCGTTGTACGAAAAGGGGCGGCCCGATTGGTTTACCAGAATGCCCGTTAAACCGGCCGGTACCGAGGTGTCACAGGCAGCGGATACGCGCCCGGTGTCGGTCGGTTGCGTTGTGGAACCTGCCCGCCGGGAACCATCAAAGGACCACGCCGAAGGACAATTGTTTCCGGCCGCCTATAGCTTCGGCCGCGAATCCGGTGATGTCCGCAATTTCGGCTCCGCCATTCACCGGTTACTCGAACGTATCGAGTGGATCGAGGATGCCGACATGGATGCCGTGATCGCCGATTGGCGCGCGGAATCCACCGAGCCGGCTTCGTTGTTGAATGATGTCGCAACCCAGTTCCGTAACTGCGTCAAGGCTGCGACCGTGCGTGCGGTTCTGAACCGTCCGGCCGATGCGGTGCATGCCGAAGTCTGGCGTGAAACACCGTTCGACTACGTCCGCGAGAGCGCCGGCGGAAAGGAAATCCTGACCGGCAGATTCGATCGACTGATTATCGAGTGCGATGAAAAACATCGCCCTGTGCGGGCAACCGTCGTCGATTTTAAAAGCAATCGCGTCAGCGATATCGCGGCCATGCACAAAACGGCCGATGGATACCGGGGCCAGATGCAGGATTACGCCGCCGCCGCCGCGCGCTTGCTGGGATTACCACGGCAGGCGGTCAAGGCCGTCCTGCTGTTCACGCGCCTCGCCGAAGCGCATGTCATGGACTGAGTCAGTCTGCAGACTGAAGATCAAGACCGTAACCTCGGGGTCATGATGATGCTAGCCGATGGGATAATTGGTAAATAAAAAGAGATCCTATAGCTTAATCATGAATTCTTTGAGTAGATGAGTCAAACATTTCCACGAAGGTTATGTGAGATGGCGACGTTCTGAGTGTTCAGTGTTCAGGAAAGAGCGGTGGAGGTTTTGGATGTCCCTTATTGGCCTCTTATTGGCCTTGCATACTCCAGGCAACACCCGATCGCAAGGTTGCGGATTGTCCCTGGGCGCGTAGCGATACCCCCCGGCTGTCGGGACGTCCCGGATAGACCCGGGCGGCCACGCATTGCCGGTCATTGACGAATACCTCCACGATGCTCCGGTCGATAAATATCCGTACATGCAGCGGTTCGTTGTCGGATAAGTCGAAGGGCGCGGTTTCCGGCGCTCGCACACGCACATCCGGCAGGGTTGAGGATCGCGAGGTATCGAGACTGACCAGGCTGCCGTCCAGCATGCCGCGTCCCTTGAAAAACGCGATGCGCGTAAATTCCTCGGCATCGGGTGAGCGCAACACGTCTATTTCCACGACCGAGGCATCCGCCGGATCGATAACGGCTTCGATCTCGAGCGTATCACCGCGGATATTTTTCAAAGGTATAATCTGGTTGGCCGGTAGTTCGGTCTTCGGGATCGACACCTTGTCCCGGCGCAGGGAAGGCCAATCGCCCGCCGGGGTCATGGCCAGTTTGTCCCGGCTTGCCAGGGTTAGCCGTCTTGGCAGGCTCATGATCTGATTCCATTCGCCGCTGGGTTTGCCGGGATTCATGTTGAAGATGACGATGATGCCGCCCCGGCCATCCGGCGCGGCCGACGGCGCATGCACGCCGGCGGGACCCCAGGCGCCGAAATTGAAGCGACCGTGCGAGCTGACCACGAATTTTTCATGCCGGATATCGTAGTCGCCCAATAAATATTGGCCGCCACTCATATGACTGAAAAACAGCATGATGTGCCGATCGCCGATTGGCAGGAAGTAGGGACAGCCGGCGTCGTCACCGTCCAACGTGAAACGGTCGCCCTCAATGAATTCATGGCGGCATTCCCAATGGATCAAGTCGGGTGAGCGGAAAAGGATATTGGCGCGCCGCCCGTCCGGCTTCTTGCGAGGTCCATGGCCGGACAGTGAATAATAGAAAGTTCCCTGTTTCCAGAGACAGGGATCGAACACATTGTGAAATGCCGGCGGTCCCTGCTTTGCCGATAGCGGGATGACGGCCGTCCCCGTGAGTTTATGCCAGTTCAAGAGCAGTGGATCGTCGGCGACGGCGACCATGTTGCCGAGCTCGGTGCCGTGATACATGGCGATTACCCGCTCGGATTCCACCCAGGTCGTACCCGAATAGCAGCATGTTTCCGGGCCGGGATGGATGGCGTAGGGCAGATCGCGCCAGCGGATCAGGTCGTCACTTACGGCATGGCCCCAGTGAACCCGGCGGTCTTCCGGCGGATAACCCTGATAGAATAAATGCCAGCGTCCCTGCCAGCAACACAGCCCGTTCGGATCGTTCATTGTACTTTCCGGGCTTACAAAATGATAGACCGGCCGATAGGGATCCGCCGCCAGACGTTGTCGTGAGGCGGCGAAGCGTTGCAGAGTGGGGTTCCCGGCCAGTTGCGTCTGCTGTTCGGCAAGGCGCCTGCTGAACGTGACTTTCGGGGTGGCGCTTGGCGGCGCCGGAATCGACGTGGTGGCGGCGGTTGTTTTGTTTTTCATCGGAGGATCAATAAACTCCCCTGTGGCGGAATTGCCTCGTAGCAACCCCGGTCAACGATACCTTTCATCACGCGCGGCAACCCGTCCAGATCGGTTGCATCCGCCATCCATGGTTGGTTCAGTCCCGTATCGAGTGCCGGAGATCCGCGTTGCAACCGGTAGTTGCCGGCGGACGCATCGATGAACAGCGGATCGTCACGGAGGATATTGCCGCCATCGGTGTGATCCGTACTGTTCTCGATAATTGAGTAGGCGATCGTTACCGTGCCGGTACTGTCGATGCCGTTATTCCAGAGGATGCTGTTGAGGACCGAGACTTCTCCGCCTTCGCCGCGAATGCCCTCGCCGTCGTTGTCGGCGATTGTGCAGTTCACGATCGCCGCCGTTCCCTTGGCGACACCCACCCCTTCGCCTGATGTGAAAGCCATGTTTCCATTGACCAACACGTTTTTCATCCGCAAATAAACACCGGCAAAGTAGACGCCGCCGCCCTTGCCGGTTCCACTCGAAAGGGATTTCGCATTGTTATTGATTATTGTGGAATTGCTAATCGCGAGAGTGCCGTCGCTCCATAGGCCGCCACCCCTCGCAATGCCGGATCCGCTATGGTAGTTGTCGACGTCGTTGTTCGCCACGAGGCAGTCCGTCAATCTGATACCGCTGTGCTGCGCAAAAATGCCGCCCCCTCCGAAAAGGGCGTTGGCAGAGGTGCCCCGATGCGAATTGTCCACGATCCTGCTCTCCCGCAGGCGCGCGTTTTGGCTCTTGTCGATAAACAACCCCGAACCCTGGCGGGAACTACCGCCCCTGACCGTAAGGCCGTGCATGCTGAGGCGATGCATGTGAATCAGATTCATGACGCGATCGTCCGAACCGGTGGCATTGATGATGGTGTTTGTGGCCGCGGCACCCAGGATTTCCAAGCCCGTGATATCGGAAACTGCCAGTGGAAACGATTCCCCCGATCCGGTCGTGTACGCGCCCGCGGCTACATGGATGCGTGTGCCGTCACGCGCCAGAGTTAAGGCGTGTGTCAGAGTCGCGAACGGTTGCAATGCGTTGGTTCCGCTGTTCAGATTGTCACCGTCCTGGGCAACGTAAATATCCGCGTAGGTCAGATCGAATCCGATCGGATAATGAAAGCCCAAATTGACGGATTCGGTGTTGCCATAGATTTCGCCGGCGGTGTTTTTTGCATAAGCCGCCATCCCCAATGCGGTGGCCGTGTCGGACCCGGCGTGGGTGCAGGGGCTGCCGGGTGCCAGATAATAACCGTATTCGAACAACGGGTCGGCGTTAAGGTTGTCGCCGCCGAAATTCTGGTCGCCGATATTCGAATACGATACCGTCAACGTGCCGGATTGATGGTTCATATCGTTCCAATTACCCCATACAATACTGTTTCTGACGACGACCGATCCGCCAATCTGATAGATCCCGTCTCCCGGATTATCCGCCAGCGTTACATGATCCAGATTGATGTCGCCTCCCGCAACATAAAGTCCGCCACCTTCAAACCGCGCATAATTGCCGGCAATCAAAACGTTCGTCATGGCGAGGGTTGGGCCGGCGGAATACAGGCCGCCGCCGCGGGTTTGAAGCGATCCGTCGTTCTCGCACAACGTCGCGTTATTGAGAATGCGAGAATCAATAATCGTCAAGGATCCACCGTTCCAGATTCCGCCGCCTTGCGCGTGACCGTTGGCCGCGTTGCGCCGGTTGCGTGCGGTATTGTTCTTCACGATGCAATTCGTGATCACGGCTTCGCTGCCCGCGGCAAGGTAAATCCCCGCGCCCGACAGAATGTCGGTTGATCCCTGGTCAAACGCATTTTCGTTAATGACGCAACCGGCAATCAAAACGCCGCTACTGTTTTCGATGCGCAACCCCGTGCCGCCATGCTCATTGCCGCCGGTCAGCCGGACGTTTTTCAGCGTACTGTTGTCGGCGCCATTGATGAATAGAATGCGGTGGGTGGCAACGCCCGAGCGGGTGATGACGGTCGGCCACTGTTCGGGATCGGAAAGGCCCGGTTTGTCGAGGGCATTGGTGGCCGCGTAACCGCCGATCATTGTAACGCCTTGCGTTGTCCAAATAAGCTGGGCATCCAGTGCAAATGTCTGTCCGGCGACATAGATCGTATCGCCCGCCTCCAACTCCTCGTAGTTCAACGCCTCCTGGATGTTGGTAAAAGCAGTATCCCACGTATCGTACGGCGCGGTTGATGTGCCGTTGGTCGATACGTAATAGGCGTTGTTCGCCGTCACCGGCGTCGTGATCGCCAAGCTGACGAACAACACGGCAGGCAACCATCGTCTCATAAGCACATTGTCAATCATTCCCATCGTTTTCATCGGTACTGTCTCCTTGTTATGGTTTGTTCCCTGACACATTGCCAATCGCAAAACTTCGTAACCCATCGGCATCTCCTGTTTTCTCGAACCATGTCCTCAACAGACCGCGGCATTCCTGCAGGTTTTTTTGGTGTTGCGTTTGCAGCGCCATATTTTGTAGTTCCCCGGGATCCCGTTTCAAGTCGGTCAATGTTTCTCGTTGGCCGGCACCCTCATAAACCGTGTACTTCCAGCGTTGGGTGCGCAGCATGCGGCCGTTGCCGTTCTCGGCGACGACAAATTCGCGTGAGAGTGAATCGGTATCTCCCCGCGCGGCGCCCATCTGACTGATGCCGTGTAATCCAACGGGTACCGCAATCTCGGCGATCTCACAACAAGTCGGCAGCAGATCCAGTCCGGTGCTGACCAGATGCGATACGTCAACCTGGCTGGCGGGAATATGCCCCGGATATTTCATCAGAAACGGGACCCGCACCGACTCTTCGTAGAAGGCCATCTTGGATGCCAGACCATGGTTTCCTTGCATGTTGCCATGGTCGCTGCTGAAAATAACCACGGTATTGTCTTCCTGGCCGCTGGTTTTCAACGCGGTCAGGATCCGTCCGATCTGGGTGTCCACTTGTTCGGTCAGGCGGGCATAAATCCAGCGGTAAATCCGCCAGTCGCGTTCCGTATAGCTTTCCGACATTGTCCCGCTGGGGGTGATCGCTCGGGTATTGCGGCGCATGGCGAATCCCGCCGGCTCGTGATCGGGCATCGCGAAGTTGTCGGGTAACGGCGGCAATTGCTCATCGCTTAGCCCGCACGCTTGCCGGTAAAGATCGCGCACATGATCGAGTTGCGGTTGACGATTCGCCTTGGCGTTGTGCGCGTAACAGATGTCGTGCGGATTGATAAACGACGCCACGGCGAAAATGGGGTGTGCGTGATTCTGATTCAGGAAATGGATGCAGGCATCGGCAAGCGTTTCCCGTTCGTTGGCATGGTAAATGTCGTACCCGGTATGTCGCGGATCAAGTTGCGGACACATATGGACTTTCCCGCCAAAGAAGGTGTCATATCCCGCCCGTTTCATGAGCATGCCAAGCGATTGATCGACCATCGACTCGGGAAGGATGGCGTTCGTGCCCGAGGAATTATCGGCGGCGCCAAGCCGGCAGGGCATTTTCCCTGTGGCCATACTGATCCGGCTGGGAACACAGACCGGGTTGGTACAATAAGCGTGGTCGAAACGGACGCCTTCCGCGGCCAGTCCATCTAGCGCCGGGGTATGCACCCATGGCGTGCCCGCGCAACTCAGCATATTGCCGGATTGCTGATCGGTTAGGATTAGGAGGAGATTGGGTTTCATCAATTCAAAATCTTCCTGAGTTCCCGCCGCAGGTCGGCCTTCACCTCCCGCAGCCCGGCATCCCCGGCGCGGTTATGCCATTCATGCGGATCGTTTCGATGATCATAAAGTTCTTCCTCACCGTTCTGGCACAGGGTATAGCGGTAACGTTCGGAACGGACGGAATGATGAATGCCGCTATCGCCGCGCACCGAAGTTAACGCCACCGGCGGACCGGACCATCCCCCCTTTTCGGGTTCTTCCAGTAGTGGCCGCAGACTGTGGCCTTCCAGTGGATGGCCGTGGGTCGCTTGATGGGGGTTGTCCGGCAGTCCGCACAGATCGATCAACGTCGGGTACAAGTCGATTAGCGAGACCGGCGTTTCACAGAATCGATCCGATACACCCAGGCCGGGCGCGCTGACGATCAACGGCACCTGATCGGATTCCTCCCACAGGCTATCCTTGAAGATATAGCCTTTCTCGCCCATGTGGTAGCCGTTGTCGCCGGCCAGCAGAACGATGGTATTGTCGGCGTGCGGACCGGCTTCAAGTTCGGCGAGTACCCGGCCGATCTGTTCATCGACGAACGAAACGCAGGCCAGGTAAGATTGCACCCACTTTCGCCACAGGGCCTCCCCGTTTTCGGTTAGCATGCGATGCATCAAAAAACCGAACGGCCGGTGTTCGATCAACGCGCGCGCGCAATCCTCGATATCGTTTTCAAGAAACGGCGGCAGTGCGATCTTGTCGTCGGGGTAGAGGTCAAAAAAGCGTTGCGGCGCATTGAGTGGCGAGTGCGGTTTCATGAAGCCGACGGCCATAAAAAAGGGATCGTTCCGCGGATGGCGCTTCATTGTGTCGCAAACCCAGGCGGTCGTCTTTTCATCAGGCAACAGGTCGCGGTCGTCGTCATTGACGTAGCGGAACGGCGTTTTCTGATCGCCCTGCCGGATATCGGCCTGTCCCGTAAACATTTCGGCCGTCGACCCGAAACTCAATTCGATATGATGCCGGAACGTGTCACCATCGAGAAAGAAACGGTCCAACCCTTCATAGCGCCGGACATAGTCGAGCAGGGGTTGCCCTTCGTACAGCGGCAGCCGGTCGGGATGGGCGCGTTGCCAATCCCGTACGGCATCCCACAGAAACGGTCCGTAATCCGTTACGTGCCGATGTTCGCTCCAATTGGCGTCGGCATGGTAGAAGCCGTGAAAAACCTTGCCGGCGCCGTAGGTTCGGTAGTCGTTGGCTTTGAAGTATTGCGGCAACATCACGGCATCGCGCAGCCACGGACGCTGGGCGGTACGGTCGACCGGCTGGGTGGTGGGAATCGGACGGCATTCGGGGGTATGATCCCAAAGGGTCATTTGGCCGGTTGTCGCCGGGTATAAACCGCTGAGCATGCTGTTGCGCGACGGCAGGCAGACGGGACAATTGCTCTGGTGGTTACGGAATGAGACACTTCGGCGCATCAAACGTTCGATATTCGGAGCGATGGCATGCGGCGCGCGGCCCATCCCGGGCAGCGCGTTGTTCAGGTCGTCGCACAGGATCAGAAATACATTCGGTCGGCCGGTCATGATACGTTCGTCCGTTTTGTGGTTGCTCGCTTCTGTTTGCCATGATTTGAAGGCAATCGATCCGCTTTATGTTGGACACCAGACGGTGCATCCTCAAGAATTCCGTTGTTCGTAACCGGCCGCAACATAACCGGTTTGCCGTACCGGATATGTTGCCGCACCAGTTTGTCGGCGGTCTCCGGATCGGCGGCCGCTAGTTTTGTGACCAAGGCGCGATGCAAATCTTTGGGTACCTCCGGCACGATGTTCATGGCCAGATGGATACGATAAAAAAGGCCGATTTGCATGACCCGTTGATATTCGAGCAACAGGCTTGGACAATCGGCGAGTTTCACCAGCGCGCAGTGAAACGTGATCTCTTGCTCGGCGCTTTTGGGATCCAGCGGTTCCAGGGCATCCAGGACATCCGCCAAGGGAAACAGACGTTCCCGGTTGCGTGCGATCGGTTCACCGCAAATCAAACGCGCCGCCTGACATTCCAACGCTTCGCGAACGATCAGTTGACCACGGACATCGTCGCGGGATGCCGTTCGCACGCGCGTTCCGATCCGCGGCAACGCTTCCAGCAAACCGTCACGTTCCAGTTGCAGCATCGCTTCATGGACCGGCGCGGAACTCATGCCCAGTTCGGCGGCGATGCCGCGGCGATTCAATAATTCGCCCGGCCCGTGCCGACCCGTCAGAATCCGGCGTTGAATCGTTTTGTAAGCCCGTTGTTTAAGCGGTATCGTCTTTGCCATGCAACCACCTTGGTCTTGTCATGATCACTCCTTTTTTTGTGGGAAACATGATCCATCCCATGCGATGTCCGGACAAGCGCTTGATTCGTGTCCGGAAAAACAGGGGACTATAATCCTGCCTAAATATCAAATTATTGTACCACGTGATATAGCACTGTCAACCGATTTATTCCCGGTTCTGCAATTCAGACCGTGGGGCGGGGATCGTGATGCCTTTGACCGCTGTCGGCTTTGCGGCGGGCCGCGGCAAAGCCACGATTCGCATAAATGACGCGGCGGGGCGAGGGTGTGAGGCGCTTCCGGGTTTGTGGGGGGATTTGTCATTGACCTTTGGCATGCACATGCGATGCGAAGCCATCGATTAAGCGCGTCGACTACGTGTGAGCGACGACGTGTGGGACTTAAGCCAGATCGGCAACTGAATGAATCGATGGAGTTTACGGCAAAGGTTACGGAACAGTTAGGGTCGGTCGAGTTTGCGAGGCAGTTCTCGTCGGAGGAAGAGGCAAGTGGAACTCGTCTGTTTCGTAAACTTTGCCGTCCACTGCATCGGAATTAAGGCGGGCTTCGCCCGCAATCCAGAGGTCAGAGGTCAGAGCGTGCTGTCCGATAATTCCGCAGAAACCACTCGAACAGCATTGTCATTCCGAGCGAAGTCTAGGAATCTCGGCACTCCGCGACGGACGCAGATCCCTCGACAAGCTCG
>PWZG01000415.1 GCA_003567575.1 PVC group bacterium
GAGATCATGGACGGACGGGTCCAGGTTTACGAATACGACCAGGGTATGCTGGTCTGGCGTGATCTTCCCAACCCCTCGCACCATGTGTTCCGCCACGACATTCACCATTACCGCGACGCCGGGATTCTGGGGTTCAGCACCGAATCGCGTGGCGCGGCGGCCACGACGTTTATCAACCTTTTCTTCCGCGGTCAACTCAAGTGGAATCCGGATGCCGATGTGGACGCGATGCTCGAGGAATTCTATCCCACGTTCTACGGGCCGGCCGCCGGGGCGATGGCGGCCTACTGGGGCGCCCTGTTCCAGGCCTGGGAGGATACCATCGTGACCGAGCACGAGTTCTACCTGATTCCGGCCATCTATACCGATGCGCTGGTCGAGGAACTGCGCGGTCACCTGGCGGACGGGTCGGCCGCCGTAGCCGCCTTGCGGGCGCGTGATCCGGAAACCCTGTCGCGCAACGAACGCTTGTTCGTCGAACGCATGACCTTTAGCGAAAAGAGTTTTGCCCTGATCGATCACTATACGGCGATGGTACGCGCCGGCGCCCGCGAGGGCGATTACGCGGCCGCGGAAGCGGCCGGCCGCGCGGCGCTCGAAACCCGCATCGCCCTGGCGGAAATGAATCCGACCTTCACGACGCGGGTGGTCGGACCGGCCGCCGAATCGCGCGAACCGGGTGGGGCCGCTCCCTGGTTTCCGGGCGAAGTGAACCAGTATATCGGGCTTCGCGAAAAAACTGATGGCACAACCGGCACGCTGGTCGCCATGCTGCCGCTGGAATGGGCCTACCGCCGCGATCAGAAGGATACCGGGTTGCCGATGGGTTTTGCGCGGCAGCAAGCCGATCTGACCTACTGGAACGCCAACAAGGACCGCTACGCCACGCCGGAAGCGCGCAAGGATTATCCGACCACCGAATGGGAGATGCTGCGCTCGGATCTGTATGCCCAGGCGCAGGGAGTCTTGCATCCGGACTGGCAGAGTTTTACCGGATTTATGTGGTACAAGACCGATGTGCCGCTCGACGCCGCGCAGGCGGAGGGAACCGTGCATGTGCATTTTCCCGGCCTGTTCAGCGAAGCCTGGCTGTATGTCAACGGCTACCTGGTGGCGCATCGTCCGCAGAAACATATGTGGTGGCATAACTGCTACACGTTTGCCTGGGATTTTGATATCAGCGGCCATTTGCAAGCGGGCGATAACGATATTACGCTGCGCGTTCATAACACCCACCATAACGGCGGTCTCTTCCGGCGGCCTTTCCTTTACCGGCCGGGTGCTCTGTAGTCGTGGACAATAAGAAGGAACAACCATGAAGAAAAAACGTATCAGGCGCCCTGCCATGTCGAGAATCATGCCGTTGCTTGCCATAGATAAACGTTTCCGTGGTGCATTTGCATTCATCCTGTTTGTCTTGTGCCTGGGTAATCATGATCAGGGGCTTGCGGCTTCGGACAAGCCTTTCATTTTCGAGGACGTTACCGAAAGTGCCGGTCTGGCGCCATACCTTGAACATTGGCTCAAGGGACATGCCGCCGCTTGGGGCGATGTAAGCGGGAATGGTTACGATGATCTTTTTGTGGGGGCTTTTGCCGACCGACCGGTTTTCGGCGCTGAAGAAGCGCCCCTGCCCAATATGCTCTTTCTGAATCAATCAGGCGTCTTTTCGCTTGCTCCCGACAAGTCTGTCCGATTTGAAGGCGAACGAAGCCGGGCGTCCATGGCCCTGTTTGTCGATCTTGATAACCGGGATCGTCTCGACCTGCTGGTTGGAACCCATTTGAGCGGGGGCGGGGGGGCGACCAGACTATTTCGCAACCGCTTTCCCTCGCCGTTTGAAGATGTGACGCCTGAATTGCCGCGTCCGATTCATATGCGCAACGCCACCGCCATTGATCTTGAGCATAACGGACTGCTGGATCTGCTCTTTTTTGACGGCGAATACAGGGGAGAAGACCAGGGGGTCGTGCTGTTGCGTAATCAGGGGGATTTCGTTTTCGACAATGTCCCCGCCGGGAAGTATGGGCTTCCGGAAAAACATGCCAGGGCCCTGGGCGTCGCGGTGGGCGACGTAAACAACAACGGCAGGCTTGATATTTTCATTGCCGAATGCAATCGCCTCTTTGTCAGCGATGATCAGGGGATATATCATGAATTTCAAACCGGGATATTCCCCCCGTTTGGACGTTGGCCGGGCGATGGCGTCTGCGGCGCTGCTTTTGCCGACATGACCGGCAATGGCCTTCTGGATTTGGTTATTACGTCGCATACGGTGCCGGCAGCGCTCTACCTTTATGTGAATCAGGGGATTGACGACCAGGGGATGCCGGTGCTGAAAGATGCGACCGTAGCAGCCGGACTGAATGTCGATTTCCCAGCCGACAAGGCGAAAGGGATTCGGGGCGCCCATCTGGCTTTAGTGGATTTGGACAACAACGGTCGCCGGGATATTTTAACCGCAATGTTGTTCCGGAACACGCAGGGTCAATTGCAGCCTTTTGTATTCCGCAACACCGGCGTGGTGGACGGCATACCGCGTTTCAGCGCCCCTTCGCCTGAAAAGCTGGTGGGGTATTATGCGACGGCCCCGGTGGCCGATTTCGATCATGACGGCAGAATGGATATTTTCATGGCCCGCTGGCATGAAGACCGGCAAAGTCATCTTTTCCGTAATGTTACTGAAAGCGGTAATTATCTTCAGGTAAAGGTTCGTGGTGAATCTGAAGACCTCAACCGCATGGGCATCGGGGCAACGATAAGGCTGTACCAACCCGGCCGGGTTGGCGATCCGGATGCGTTGCTGGGCAGGGCCGACATAACACTCGGCAACGGGTATTCCTGTGGAGAACCGGCGTCGGGGCATTTCGGGCTGGCGGACCATACGGCCTGTGATATTGAAATCATCTGGCAGGGGAGGCGTCTCCGCAAGACTTGGGTCCAAGCCAATCAAACCCTGGTGGTTCCCATGGGCGGACCGATGGAAAAACATTTTTCCGACTGGGCGGATTGGGTCGGGCCGACGCAGATTGACGACTACGAATTACCCGAACGGGGCATGCGCTGGAATTTACATGTTCCCCGCTATGACGGTTCGCCCTTGACGCCGGATTGGGCCACGGAAACCATGCCCGAATGGCTGAAACCCCACCGGGGTAAAAATGGGATGCCGCACTGGGAAAGAACGTACCAGCGGCCGGGATCAACCTGCGGGGACAATGTCGCCGGGATGGATCTTTATCATGCTAACTTTTTCATCCCGTTCCGTCCTGAAACGGCTGCCTATCTTTACCGCGACTATACGCCGGCGGATGCCGGATACCGGCAAGGCATGCTGCCGGCGTTCGAGGACGTAGTGGAAAAATACACGGACCCGTCCATGACCGATACGGAAAAATTGCTGGTACTTCTTAAACAGGCCCTGCCGGAAATACTGCCTCATCCCGGTACCCCGCCTTATGGCCCTAGAACCCGCGGAGACCGGGGGCTGGAGGATGAAGAACTGCTGGCATCCGGTACCGCTTACTGCAATGAACAGGCGCGGGTCTTGATACGGTTATGCCAGGTGTTGGGTATGCAGGGCCGGCTTGTGCATCTGTTCCGGCAGAACCATTCTACGGCGGAAATTCTCGTTGACGGGCAATGGGTGTTGGTGGATGTTTCATGGTACTTTGTCTCCCGTGATGAAAACGGCTATATGCTTTCCGCCGCCGCCAGTCATGATCGCGGCCCCGGCCAGGAAGGCTGGGCGAGGTCCCGCGCCGCCCGCATGCTGGAAATCGCCGATATGACAGCGGAACAGGCCGGCATGGAGAAAGACGCATGGATCGCAAGACAAGCCGGTTTCAGGCAACAGGGAACTCAAGACGCAATCCGGGAATTGGCGACAAGAAATAATACCTGGTTCGGCGTCATGAATTATCCGCTTCCCAAGGTGGATAATAATGAAAATTAGTGGTTATCGTGGAAAAAGGAACTTTTGCTCCTTATGGCGGGGCCTTTGGTCATCCAGGTCTGCTGCTGGTCGATATTCCGGAGACAGAACGACCTGTATAATAGCAGGATGCTGTAAAA
>PWZG01000381.1 GCA_003567575.1 PVC group bacterium
ATAACTATCATTTGATCAGGGCGCGCTGTTTCCAGGGACGCATCGTCACCTTGCTGGTTCAATGGCGCTTAACCGGCAAGCCGGCGTATCGCGCGGCGGCCATGACCTATCTGCGCGCCATGGCTCGCTGGCCGTATTGGTCATGGATCGCATGGCGGGAGCGTCATCGGGCGCCGGAAGCCGTTTTCGATTTGAGTTATGGCGAGAACAGCGCCACCTTGGCGCTGGCCTGGGATCTCCTGCATCCGTCATTGTCGGCGGCGGAAAGCGAATGGTTCCTTCATCTCGCCAAAACGCGACCGGTCGCCGCGTTCTTACATCATCAAACCCGCAAGACCAATTGGTGGTTCGGCAAACCGGACAGCAACTGGAACACGGTATGCGCCGGAGGCCTGGGCATGCTGGCATTGACGATGCTGGAAGCATTGCCGGAAGCGCCCGAATTGCTGGAGCAGGTCAATGCATCGTTCGAACCCTACATGCGACAGATCGATCGCTACCAGGGCGGCTGGCCCGAAGGCATCGGTTACTGGGGGTACGGCATGCGGTACGCGTTCATGTACCTGCTGTCCTACGAACGGGCGATGCAAACCATCCATCCGCTGATGAAACTGCCGGGGGTAAGAAAAACCGTTGATTTCCCGCTCGATTTTTCTCCCCACGGCATACCCTGCAGTTTCGGGGATGTGAACCGCTACCGGGTCATGCCTTTTCACTACCTGCTGGCGGAACGGTTTCGCCGTCCGGAACTGGTCGCGCGTCTTGACGCCTTGCAACCGCCGCCGGAAACGCGAAAGCCGCCGACGGGCGGCGGCGGTTGGCCGGAAACGGCGGAACTCGTGTTGTTCCATCCGGGACGCAAGAAGGGGCAACGCCGTCACGCACCGTACCTGCGTCATTATCCGCGCCTGGATTGGTTTGCGCTGGCCGATCGCTGGCCGCAACCCTATCTGTATGCATCCATCAGGGGCGGAACCACGGAAGTCCCTCACGGACACCTTGACCTGACAAGCTTTCATCTTACCGTCGGCGACGAACCCCTGATCGTCAACTTGGGGAATACGGAGTATTTGGATACGACCTTCAGTCCGCGCCGCTATGAAATCTTCGAACTCACGCCGCCATCAAAGAATGTTCTATTGCTGAACGGCGTGGGCATTCGCCGGCCCGCGACGGTCCGCGCGCGCGCATTGCGCATCAAGGAACATCCGGCGGTGCGGTTGGATGCCACGCAGGCCATGGGAACCAGTGGCAGCGGCGACCCGGCGGTACGGTGCCATGTCCGGCTTTTCGTTCTGCTCGGCAAACAGGCACTACTGATCGTCGATCGTGTGGAACTAAAACATTTCGGCCGGTTTGAAACAAGATATCACACCTACGCCCGGGTGACCCGTGACGGCAATGACGCCTTGCTGCAAGGCGAACGTCACGCCTTGCGCATCCTTTTTGCGGCCGATATCCCCTGGCATACCGATCGCGCGACCGACGCCATGACCTCGCCGGGTCCATCCCCCAACCTGGTACGATGGCGAAGCAACCGCTTGCATTCGCGGGGCACCATGGCGGCGTTGTTGGTCGCGGACGGCAAACCGGGCACACTGAATCTCGCGACACAATCCGACAACATCGAAATCGACGCCCGGATTGCCCGGCGCCGGTTCCGCCTGCGGTTGCGCCCCCGCCTTTTACCTTGTTAACATGACCCTTCCAAGGAAGAGACCATGCACGATGAGGCCCTTACCCGACCCGCTTAACCGCAACGACCGGCGGACAACGGTTGCGAAAGCCATTTAACGACGGACCGCTTCGCCGCTACAACAGACGCACTGGGCGCTTCCTGTTCAAAAAAGACTTTTTCGCTTGCGTTCGGGGGCTGGATATTTTATATTGCCAGACGTAGGGATGGGTGGGCGACGTTGCCTACGCGGTTCCGCATGCGACGGACGGCAACGTGGCCAAAAGACGACGTGAACGGTTACGGATAAAATCACCGCCATTATCAGGGAGGCTATGGCCATGAAAAAGTGTTTTGGTTTCCGGTGGGGGATTTATTTGTGGTTAGGGCTTTCGAGCATCGTGCCGGGGCGTGCGGAAACCGTCTTTGTCTCCGGGGTCAGCTACGGGTTTCGGACCTACGCCATTATCCGCCGCAATGGCGTCGAGTATCGCACCGACCAGGTGGGGCCGGCATTTAACCAGAATCTGTGGCGTGATCTGTCCGCGGAAGACAGCATGAAGCTGATCCGGACGTATGGCTGGCAATTGAACCGGCGACGATCCCATTTCGGGGTCGAGACATCGGGGGAGATGGCTCAGTTTTACAACGATCAAGCCGGCTGGACCGCACTGGTCGATGCCCTGAAGGACCGGCGCATGAACAAGGATTATCCGCGGCTGCACGCCGCATTCGGTCCCCAGGTGGTTCTCGATATTCCGCTTACAAACGCCCAATTCCCCGAAGTTCGTGATTCGGAAGATTACCGTCGGTACGCCATTCTGGCGGCCGAGGTAAAAGAAGATTTCGAGATCGGCCGCAAACTTTACCAAACCCTGACGCAGGTCAAGTGGGACCAGGTGTCCGTCGCGGTCAAGGGTATCTCCGGGCCCTTAATCAAGATTATCGTCGATAACTTCATGACTCCGTTCGTGACGCACGGCGCCAAACCGGTCAGTGAATTGGCCGCGACCATGTACAATGTCGCCAACGATTTGCGGGATTTCATCGAAGACCGTCAGCGGCCGGGCAGCAAACCGCCCACGCCCGGCGAATTAATCGCGCGCATCGACGTGTTACTGATCGAGACCGAGCGCCTGGCGAATCAGGCCGCCGATGCGGTCGACCTCAAAATGGCCGAACTGCAAGGACTGACCGACAGCGTAGAACAAATGAACCAGGATATCCAGGACCAGCGTGTCGCCAGGGGACAAGCCGGCTACAACCAGCTCCAGGCGCGCGTCGCGCAGCGTCCCGAGCCCGGGACGCTTCACCTATCGTCCGATGCTGATACGCCCTATAAAATCTGGAAGGAGATGAATCAGAAGTGTATGGACGTATACTATCAACTGCTGAATGATATAAATGCGTTGGACAATGCGATGGACGCTTCCAAAGCCGAATTTCTGCCGGCTTACGCCGCGGGGATGGTCTATCCGGCAACGCCGGAAGTGGTGCGGCAATATTATGGGGGCATGCAAACGCAATTCCAGGATGCTTATCTCGAAATCAGGAATTATCTGATCCAGGAACCCATCGGTGAATTTCAAACCACGATGCAGCCTTGGACGGAGTCGGGTTATTACGAACCGACCCGCCACCAATTATCGCATCGGTCACAACAGTTGGGCGGCAGCATGGGCGGCGCCCTCGCTTTTCTGGACGGTTTCCTGCCGCAAATCGATGTGCTCGACGCGCAGGCCGGCGCGCTGGATGCCTATTCCAACTGGATGGGATCGTGGGATTATGAAAACGATGTCGCCATTCCAGCCGAATGGAAAACCAGTGATCATAATCGAGTGGTCGGCATGCGACAGCTTGGGGACGTCGTTCAGGTAGTCGCAACGCCGACGGGCCTGACCGAGGACCGCATCGCCGATTACGCCGTCGAACAGAAGATTCTGGCGCCCGCCGAAGCAGCGTTCGGCGCCGGAAAAAAGCAACGCATCCAATGGATGCGTGAGCAAGCCAACCGGTACGACAGTTTGCGGTTCAACTTCGAGAGCAGCCTCAGTTACGTGATGGCGGCGTTGGACGAATTCGATGCCCTGCATGCCGATCCGACCTTTTACATCTGGATGACGCCGGTAATTTATGGCAGCGCCTCCGGCGCCCGTTACCCGGTTCATCTATACCGGGTTGCCATTCCCTATCTTCAGTCCCTGATCGATGACCAGCCGACGGCCGGGGCGAAACAAGCCGAACGGTTGCGCATCGTCGAGATGTTACACCACTTTCGGGAGCAGGAGGAGATCCTGGAACGGCGGTTGGTGATCGCCCAGAATGCGCACTTGGCCGACGCCGTCGAATTGTCAAACTGGCGGTCCGCGCTGTTGGGACGTTACGAC
>PWZG01000014.1 GCA_003567575.1 PVC group bacterium
CGCGAGACGTTTGCGGGAATGCGCAACGTGTATGCGGGCCTGGGGTGGGAGGAAGCCCTGGCCTGGTTCTCGTATCCCGGCGGACACGACTTCCCCGACACGGCACGGGAACATGCGTATGATTGGCTGGACCGAAATCTGTTGACATCGGTAACGTCATGAGTTTTTTTTGAATTGAATATCCAATATACAAAACTGAATATCCAACCGAACAAGGAGAAAACCATGCATGATCTGCACGCCGCCGCCGACCGTTTCTGGAACCTGACCTGGGAGAGGCTTTACCATCCCGCAACGTCGCTGTTTTATGACTTCGTGTCGAGCTACGATCCGGCGCATCGTTTCGATCATCTGCCCACGCCGGAGGAAATCGGGCAAATCATCCCCAATCCCAATGGATGGAGAACCGGGATGGAGGACAGCACGATTAACGGAGGCGTGATGCTGGCCGCGGTCTGCGACCGCTACGCCGCGACCGGCGAAGATGATCTGCGGGCGCCGGCGGAGCGCATCTTCGCGGGGCTGGAATTGTGCGCGGGCCTGAGTCCGCGCCGGGGATTCATCCTGCGCAGCGTCAGCCCGATCGACGGCAAGTCCTACTACCCCGAAAGCTCGCGCGACCAGGTGACCCATTTCGTGCATGGCCTGTGGCGCTACGCCAATTCGACGCTGTGCGGCGAGGCCGAACGGGCGAGGGTTCGCGCGGCGATGACCCATGTCTGCGCCGACATGGAGCGGGCGGTGACGCCGGAACACGATTACCATTACGGTCGCGAGAACGGCATTCCGGGCGGCGTATCGAAGATGTGGGGCGAGGGCGTCCAGCCGCACGAGGTGTTCCGCCTGCCGATGGTCTACGCGGTCGGCTGGGATGTGACCGGCGAAGAGCATTGGCGCGAGCTGGCGCTTCGGTTCGCGAACGACGGGATGGACCTGGCGGAACAACTCGATGCCGAAGGGATGGGCTGCGCCTATGCCCTTTTCCAGCACCAGGTCTCGCTCGAGGTGCTGGCCGATGTGGATCTGGGCGATCCGGCTTTGCAGCAGCGGATGCGCGGCCTGATGCGCGGCGTGGCCGCGGGAATGGACCGGTTCCTGGGCGCATTCGACACCTATGCGGACGTGGACGTCGCCACGCTCAAGCTGTGCGACTGGCGCACCGGCCCCCGCTGGATCCGGAATTTCATCGATGGCGACTACTGGGGACCGGAATGGTCCGAAACCTTCCGAGGCGCTTTCCGTCCGCTACGCGAGGCGGCGGAAACGCTGCTGTGCATATTGATGGCCGCGCCCGAACCGCTTTCCGGCAAACGCCTCGATCTGCTTGCCCGGACGCTGATGGAACCGGATTCGCGGCTTGTATTCAACTACGCCATGCTTTATCCTCAGGCGGTGTACTGGAGGCATGTTCGCAATCTGAAACACTGAAACGAATGGCACTTACTTAAGCTGACCCCTCAATGCGTAGTACGCCTGGAGACGGCCGTCCTCGGCCGTTTTTTTTCCGGCGGAGGACCGCCGGCTCCAGTCGAGGCTGTACGGATGCGCCTTAAGTAAACGCCATTCAACACTGAAACAAACTCTCACTGAAAGGTGATATGAAACGAAACCTGCGAATAACAATGATCGGATTCTCCTTGTTGGTAATCATCACGGCGATGTTACGAGCCGAACCGTCGGATGCCTGGCGGTACGCGACCTGGTTCCCCGCCGGACCCGGAGGATCGCTGGCAGTGCGGGATGGGAATGTTTTGGTGCTTAATGGATGGACACGCGGTGATGCCGTGCTGGTGTTCGACGCGCAAGATCCGGCCGCCCCGCGTTTCGTGAGCGGTTTACCGGGACGGGGATACCTGCGTGCAGGCACGTTTCATAAAAATTATTTCTATATTCCCGCCACCTGGTTTTCGGTGATGGTAGTCGATGTCAGCGATATGACGCGCCCACACATGACACGCAATCTGTTTTTGAATTTCCCCGGCGGCGACGCGGAGTGTCTGGCGATCGACGGCGATCGGCTTTATGTGGGTGGCCGCGGCGGTGGCCTACGCATTTTCGATGTTTCCCAACCCGGAGCGCCGATGCCGGTGGCCTGGCACCCTCAATTCGCGGAACGAATGGCGCAAATCGTTGTTTCCGGCCGCCGCATGGTTTTACGGCCGAACCGCGGGGAATCCATTCTGGCAACGGTCACGGATGACGAGATAATCGAACAATCGCGGCTACGCCTTGGTGGTCACGTGCGACTGCTCGGTTCCGTGCTCTACGAGGTGACGTCTCGCGAACTGATCGTGCATGACGTATCGGATATGACGGCGCCGGAAATCGTGGGCCGGTTTCCAGGTGTGTCGCCCGTCGGTATGACGGCGCCGGACCGGATGCTGATGCGCGGACCGGATACGGCATTGACCCTGCTCGATGTCTCGAACCCGTTGCAACCCGTTCCCCTAAAAGAGATGATGATGCCGGAAGATGTGACGCCGGGGCAAATGACGGTTGAAGGCGATTTGCTTTACGTCATGGATACCGGCCGCTACAGTTTACGGACTTTCGATCTGAGCGGCGATGCGGTGGAACCGTTGGGTGAATCCTTTGTGATACGTAACGCCGGCAACCTGGCACTGAGCGCGGACGGCCACGTCTTTTTGAGTTATGCGCAAGGGGGGCAGACTACGGTCCTGACGATGGCGGCGGACATCCGCGACGCTGTTGATTTTACGGCGCGGTTGACCCATTCGGGCGAAGGATTCATGCTGCACGACACGCATAACGCAGCCGCCGTCGCGCGTATCGGCAACTTTTTGTTGAGCGGGGACGGTGTGCTGGATGTATCGGATCCGTTAGCGCCCGTGATGCTTCATCCGCGAACGCGCGCGGCCGGCGATATTGCCGTTCGCGGCGGTCTGGCCGCGTTGGCGCAAGGCGACCGGGTCACGCTGCTGGATGTGTCGCAACTGCCGCAACGGGTTGTTCTTGGCGAATACCGGCCGGGTGGCGAAGGCGACCACTTTGCGGGTGTGGCGCTGGGCGACGGCATGGTCTATGTGGTCAATCGCGCCGCTGGCCAATCGCGGGTTGAGATTCTCGATATTAGTGATCCGGCACAACCGCGCCGCGTGGGACTATGCGATGTGCCGACGGCGATTGTCGCGGTATTGCATGAAGACGAAAAGCTATTGTACGTGCCCGGCGCGAGCGGCGGCGGTATGACCCTCGTGGATGTGTCCGATCCGTCCGCGCCCCGTGCGCTGACAACGCTCGCGGGTCTGCTGGATACCGCCTGTTACCGGATTCGCATCCATGGCGGGAAACTCTATTATACCGACAGCATGCGCGGCATCAAGGTGGCGGATCTGGCCGACCCGCGTCAACCGGTTCTGATCGAGACTCACATGGGCGCCACGCAACACAGCGCCTCGTATACCGATTTCGAAATCCGTGACCATAAACTTTACGGATTACGCTATTCACACCTCGACGTATGGGAACTGGCGGTTGAATGACGACGGTAACTAACGGAAACCGGGGTATTCCATTGACTGTCATCCCGAGCTTGTCGAGGGATCTGCGTTACGGGGATGAAGCAGCGGGATGAAGCAATATTACGTATACATGGTCACAAACAAAGGACGAACGACGCTGTACACAGGAATAACGAACAGCTTGATGCGGCGGGTGTCGCAGCATCGGCAAGGAGATGTTCCGGGGTTCAGCAAACGCTACAATACGAATCGTCTGGTCTACTACGAACAGTACAATGATGTGCGGGATGCAATTGCCCGGGAGAAGCAGATCAAGGGATGGTCGCGTAAGAAGAAGGAAGCGCTTGTTTTCAGCATGAATCCGACGTGGACGGATTTGGCCGTTTCGGTGCTCGGGCAGAAGCATGCCCCATCGAACCGATGGCAAGACCGGCGTAATTGGCACGCGGCAGATCCCTCGACAAGCTCGGGATGACAGAAAGTGTGAACTACTGTGGTGTCCGACAAATGGAGTGAATCAATCTGGTGTCATTCAGCACCACACAATGTCATCCCGAGCTTGTCGAGGGATCTCACGAAAAGGCCTGCGGCAAAGGCTCGAACATGCTGCATTACTAATGACGCTTTATAAAAAGGAAAAGGATTCATCATGAACTTGAAAACAACGGTTGTCCTGCTCAGTCTCAGTCTCAGCCTGTCCGCTCTTGCAACGGCCGTCGCCGCCGATGTTCCGGAATATGGGCGCGGGTACGATGTCTATACGACATCCAGTTCCGCGGTCTTGCGCGGCAAAACCGTGTTTCTCACCTGGCCCGCCGGCGCCAATCGGCCGGAACGGTATCTGGTCGCGGTCGATGTGGCGGACGCCGCGACGCCGAAACTGCTGGATAAACTGGCGCTTGACGGGACAACGGTATATCTCATCGATCAATCGTTCGGGTTGCGTCTTGTCGATATATCCCGGCCGGAACGTCCGGTCCAAATCGGAAACGGATTGGAGTTATGACATTGATTCCGCATGATTCAACAAAATCCGCTGTAGAACAAACCGCCGTTGTGGTGGAGGGCGACGCGCGGTTTACCGTGATTACCCCTCATTGTATTCGGCTTGAATACGCGCCGCGGTACGGGTTCGTGGATGCGCCGACCCTGTTTGCGGTCGATCGTGCGGCACGATACGAAGGCGGCGCCGTAACCCGTCGTGACGGGATGCTGATGATCGACACTGGGCGTCTGCAGGTTTCCTATACGCCGGATGGTCAAGCGTTTCATCCCGGTAATCTGAATGCGACGATTAGTTACGGCAACCGGTCCGTCACCTGGGAGCCGGGTCAGAAGAACAAGCATAATCTCGGCGGCCCGTTATCGACGCTGGACGGTATGTCGGGCGCGGCGCCGCTGCCGGACGGCTTACTGGCGCGCGACGGGTGGTTTTTGTTGGACGACAGCGGCCGCCATATTCTGGTCGACGACTGGATTGCGCAACGGCCGGGTGGTCTGCCGGTTGAACGCGGATTGGCGCACGAACAGGACATTGATTGGTACCTGTTCGGTTACGGCACGGATTACCGGGCGGCATTAAAGTCTCTGGCGGCCGTCGCCGGTCGCGCGGCCATGCCGCGGCGGCATGTGCTGGGTTCCTGGTATTGCCGCTGGCATCCCTATACCTCCGAAGATTTTCGCCGGATTGTCGAGGAATATCGCGAGCACGATTTCCCGCTTGATATCCTGGTGATGGATATGGATTGGCATACGCTTGATGCCCGGGCCGGCATGGGACATTGCCGGACGCTGGGCTGGACCGGCTATAGCTGGAACCGTGACCTGTTGCCGGATGCCGAAACACTGCTGCGGGAATTGAAAGCCGACGGGATTCGCGTCACGCTGAACGATCATCCCGCCGATGGAATTCGTGATCATGAAGCCTGTTATCGAGAATTCATGCGCCGGATCGGCCTGCAACCGCGGCCAGGCCAGAATCCGCCGTACGACCCCGGGAACCGGCGTTATCTGGAGGCCGTCTTCGCAACCGCGCATACGCCGCTGGAAGCGCAGGGTGTGGATTTCTGGTGGATTGACTGGCAGCAGGATTACGCGTTTCCGTACGTTACCGGGGTACCGGGGTTGCGGCATCTGCCATGGCTCAACGAACGGTATTACCGGTTTTCGGAACGCGACGATGCCCGTCGCGGCCAGATTTTCAGTCGCTGGGGCGGCTGGGGCGATCACCGGCATCCCATCCATTTTTCCGGCGATGCCGTGGCTACCTGGGATATGCTGGCTTTTCAGGTTCCATTTACGCTGGCCTCCGGCAATACCGGTTGCTTTTTCTGGGCGCACGATGTCGGCGGCTTCGGCGGCGAACGCAACCCCGAATGTTATACGCGCTGGGTACAGTTTTGCGCCTTGTCCGCGGCTTTGCGCTTACATTCCAGCGGCGATCACCTGGACCGCCGGCCCTGGCTTTGGGGGCAACCCTACGTGGACGCCATGCGCGCGGCATTCCGTCTGCGAACCCGGTTGTTCCCATACATTTATAGCGCCGTACGCCAGTGCTATGACGAGATGCTGCCGTTGCTGCGACCGATGTACCTGGATGCGCCCGAGGAGCCCGAGGCGTACGCTCATGAGACACAATACCTGTTCGGCGACAACCTGTTGGTCGCGCCGATCGTGACCCCCGGGCAGGGATCAGATCACCGGGCTTCCCGTATCGTCTGGCTGCCGCCGGGCGTCTGGTACAATTTGCTGAGCGGCGAACGGCTGGAAGGTGGCCGAACCGTCACCATCCGGGCCACGATCGACGAGATTCCCGTCTATGCGCGCGCCGGCATACCGTTACCGATGCAGCCCGATACACCGCGTATGAGCGCCACCCCGTGGTCGACGCTTATCGTCCGTTGCTATCCCGGCGAACGCGGCGAGACCCTTCTTTACGAGGATGACGGGCAAAGCCGGGGCTACCTGGACGGCGCCTGTGCCTGGACGCAGTTGCGATATGAATGCCGCGGTAACCGTATCCGGCTGCAAATCGGTCCCGCGGAAGGGACCTTTGCCGGTCAATTGGATCGGCGCGCTTACCGGATCGAATTACCCTGCACACAACCGGTGCGCGAGGCGAAGCTTAACGGAAGGTGCGTTGCGGTAGCCTACGATGCCGCGCAACGGATGAACGTTGTGGAAACGCCGCCATATACGATCAGGGAGCCTATCGAAATCGTTGTGACCACCGGAAAAAATGGCGAGACATATCGCAAGCGATCCTGATTCGTGACGAGCTCAACCTGTTTGCGCACGAATCCAATCGAGATATTCCGGTAAGCCGCCGGTAATGGGCAGAACGATGATTTCCGGCATCTCGTAATCGTGATGTTCGCGGATGCATTGCTGTAACGCCGCGGATTTGTGCGTTGTGGTTTTGGCTTGCAGCAGGATTTCACGGTCATTTTCCATGTTGCCGTTCCAGCGATACATGCTTTCAACAGGGAACCATTGGACACAGGCGGCCGTCCGCGATTCAATAATGGCCGTTGCCAGGGCGCGTGCCTTGTTGACATCGGCAACCGTGGTAATTATGGCGCAGCAATCAGTCGTTTTCATCATCCGGTTTACACGATCAGTTGCTGCAAAGAACGTTTGGGAACGTGATGTACCCCCGCGGTGTCGCGCCAGTAACGGATATTGTCGTTTTTCACCCGACTCAATTTAACCGTTTCCACCGGTTTTCCCAGCGCCAACACGAGCACGATTTGGAAATGTTTCGCCAGTTTGAGTTTCTTATGCAGCGCACCGCGCGATACCGAGCCGATCATGCAACCGCCCAGACCGGCTTCCACGGCGCCCAGCATCATGGTCTGGGCGGCAATCCCGGCATCGTGTCCCGGCGATTCGCTGATACGGGTGTCGTTCAGAATGACGATGTAAGCGGTCGGCCTTTCCGATTCTCCGGGACCGGTCCAATCCTCAAGGTATCCGGCCCAGGCCAGATGCGGAAAGACCAGCGAGCAAAGCGGCGGTTGATTGATCAACCGGAATCGTAACGATTGCTTGTTGCCGCCGGTCGGCGACAGACGCGCCAGATTGACCAGGCGGCGCAACGTGGCGGCAGGCACGCGATGCTTGCCGTCAAACCGGCGATAGGAACGGTTATGCAACACTAATTCACGCAAACAGGCGTCATTCATTGAAAAAAACTCCTTCTATATTTTATGGATTTTCTTTAATCATCGGTACGAAACGGACTGCTAAATCAGCGTGCTGAACAAACCGGCCGGACTGGCGATCGACTACCGTCAGCGCCTGATTATCGACGCCGACGGGAACGATCATGCGTCCGCCGTCCGCCAGTTGTCGCAGTAAATTGTCGGGAATCTCGGGCGGCGCACACGAGACGATGATACGATCGAAGGGCAACTCATCGGGAAGGCCGCGATAACCATCGCCATGAATCAGGCGAATGCGCTCGTATCCGAGTTGGTCCAAAACGTTACGCGCGAAACCAACCAGAGATTCCAAGCGCTCGATTCCGGTCACGTCGGCGCCGAGTTCCGCCAGGATCGCCGATTGGTAACCGCACCCGGAACCGATCTCAAGCACTCGATGGCCCGGTTTCAGCTTGAGACGCTGGGTCATATAGGCTATAATGTAAGGCTGCGAGATGGTCTGTCCCAATCCGATCGGCAACGGATGATCACCGTAAACGACGGCCGGCGAAGTTTGGGTATCAGGAATAAACGCGTGCCGCGGCACGGCTTTCATGGCGCGCAATACGTCGGAATCATCAATGCCGCGGCGTTCCAACAGGGATATCATGCGGTCGTGCGCCGCCTGCCAGGGATCGGTTGTTCCCGTATCGGCGGCGTTTTCCGCTGGTGAATGGCTTGGAAATAAAGCGGTCATGATCCTCGTAAAAAGCTGTGATCCGCAAGTTGTTTGCTATTTCCTCTTAATATACCATTTAACGACAAGAATACAACGCATTTTTTAAATTGAATGATTGACTAACGGCGTATTTTCGTGTTCAATAGTTCGCTTTATCAGGAGCTACAGCGGCTGATCCGGACGATGATGACGCATACGAATTAAGGAGAACCATGAAAAACTTGGAAGAATTACGGAAAATCCGTGACGAAGCGCGTAAAACCATGGATCTACGCAGCGGCAATCAACGGGCGCGTGTTGTTGTATGCATGGGTACCTGCGGCATTGCGGCCGGCGCCCGCGACACGATGCAAGCGTTCATGGAATCCCTGGAAGAAGCCGGCGCCACCGATGTGGCGGTTACGGCGGCCGGATGCGCCGGGTTCTGCGACCAGGAACCGTTGGTGGAAGTAGAGATCAAGGACGGCAGCACCGTGCGCTACGGACATGTCGACGCGGCGGCGGCGCAACGGATCGTCAAAGAACATCTGATGCAGGGCAAGGTAGTCGAATCCCTGGTCTTCAGTCAAGGAGCTTAGTATAAAATGGCGACGAAGAAATGTTGCAACGGCGACGGCGAACGGGAACATTACGCCGCGCTGGACGAATTTATCGCGTCCTGCTCCAAGGGACGCGACGCCTTGATTCCCGTCCTGCATCGAGCGCAGAATATTTTCGGTTATCTTCCCGTTCCGGTACAGCAACATGTGGCGGCTGCCATGGGTTTACCGGTCAGTGAAGTGTACGGCGTGGTATCTTTTTACCATTATTTTACCATGCAACCCCGCGGCCGCCACACCATTAACGTGTGCCTGGGTACGGCCTGTTACGTACGCGGCGCCAAGAAAGTGGTGGAAGCGTTATGCGATGAACTAAAAATCCGCATGGGTGAAACCACTCCCGACCGCCGTTTTTCATTGATGACCCAACGATGTTTCGGCGCCTGCGGCTTGGCGCCGGTACTGATGATTGACGACGATGTCCACGGCCGGGTAACGCCGCGAAAAATCGCTGCGATCCTGGCGCGTTACGAATAAGGAAACGATTATGAGGAAGAACGTGAGAGCGCAGGTCCTGCTTTGCGCCGGCGGATCCTGTATTTCGTCCGGTACGGAAAGCGTCCGCGACGCGTTTGTGCGTGAGTTGGCGGAACATGGCCTGGCGAACGAAGTCGATTTGATTACCACCGGTTGTATGGGAATGTGCGAAATCGGGCCCATCGTCGTTGTGCATCCCGAAGGTATTTTTTACCAGAAGGTCAAGGCCGCCGACGTCTCGGACATTGTAACCGAACATTTGCTCAAAGGTCGCGTGGTGCAACGGTTATTCTACAAGAAACCGACATCGGAAGAGTGGATCGCGGCCATCAGCGATATCGATTTTTTCAAATTACAACAAAAGATCGCGTTACGGAATTGCGGCCGGATAGATCCGGAACAAATTCGCGAATACATCGCCGAGGACGGTTACGAGGCGCTGGGTAAAGCCCTGTCCGTGATGACGCCCGCCGACGTGATCGAAGAGATCAAGAAATCCGGCTTGCGCGGACGTGGCGGCGCCGGGTTCCCGACCGGCATCAAGTGGGCGGCGACCGCCGCGGAAACGGCCGACGCGAAGTACGTGGTCTGCAATGCCGACGAGGGCGACCCGGGCGCTTTCATGGATCGCAGCATTCTCGAAGGCGATCCGCACAGCCTGATTGAAGCCATGACCATCTGCGGCTATGCCGTCGGCGCCGACCGCGGTTTCATTTATGTTCGCGCCGAATATCCGCTGGCCGTCGAGCGTCTCGAAAAAGCTCTGGCTCAGGCACGCGATATGGGAGTACTTGGCAAGAATCTGTTCGACAGCGGATTCGATTTCGATGTGGAACTACGGATGGGCGCCGGCGCTTTCGTTTGTGGCGAGGAAACGGCTTTGATGCATTCCATCGAAGGACGGCGCGGCGAACCGCGCCCCAAACCGCCGTTTCCTGCCCAAAAAGGTTTGTTCGGCAAACCTACCGTGTTGAATAATGTCGAAACCTTTGCCAACGTACCGTTTATCATCCTTAACGGCGCCAACGATTTCGCTGCTCTTGGCACCGAGAAAAGCAAAGGCACCAAGGTGTTTGCCCTGGCCGGCGACGTCAACAATACCGGTCTGGTGGAAGTACCCATGGGAATGCCGCTGGGAAGTATCGTTCACGATATCGGCGGCGGGATACCGGACAACAAAAAGCTGAAAGCCGTTCAGATAGGCGGTCCGTCAGGCGGCTGTATTCCCGCTGAATTCCTCAATACGCCGATTACCTACGAATCGTTGCCTGAACTCGGCGCCATTATGGGATCGGGCGGTCTGATCGTCATGAACGAAGATACCTGCATGGTCGATCTGGCCCGCTATTTTCTGGAGTTCATCGCTGAAGAATCCTGCGGTAAATGTACGCCCTGCCGCGTAGGGACGCGTATCATGCTCGATCTCGTGACCCGCATCTGCGAAGGACGGGGAACGTTTGACGATCTGGAACGGCTTGAAACCCTGGCCCCGTATGTACGTCAGGCGTCGCTCTGCGGACTGGGGCAGACCGCACCCAATCCGGTACTGTCCACGTTACGCTATTTCCGCCACGAATACGAAGCGCATATCCGCGACAAACATTGCGAAGCCGGCGTTTGCGGTACGATGATGTATGCGCCTTGCACCAATGCCTGCCCGGCATCGGTCAATGTGCCCGCCTATATGGCGATGGTGGCCAAAGGTAATTACGAAGACGCCTTGCGCGTGCATTTGCAAGCCAATCCGTTGCCGTCCGTGTGCGGCCGCGTATGCCCCCAATGGTGTATCAAGAAATGTCGCCGCAACGATCTGGAAGGTCCGCTGGCCGTACGCCTTGTCAAACGCTTTATGGGCGACCAATCCCAGGATTACCGGGATCTGTACCCCGCCAAAGAACAGGATAACGGCAAGAAAATTGCCATTATCGGATCAGGCCCGTCCGGATTGACCGCCGGATATTACCTGTTGTTGCGCGGATACCAAGTCACCGTGTTCGACAAGCAACCGGAAGCCGGCGGGATGCTGCGTTATGCCATCCCGGATTACCGGTTGCCGCGCGAATATGTCGACAAGGAAATCGACGGGTTGGTCCGGCTGGGACTCGAAATCAAAACCAATGTTGAGGTCGGCAAGGATGTAACGCTCGGCGATCTGCGCGACCAGGGTTACGAAGCCGTGTTCCTGGCGTCCGGATGCGGTCGCGAGATCCGACCGGATATCCCGGGCATGGATTTGCCGGGTGTCTACACCGGGATCGAATTTCTTGAACGGGCGGCGAAAGGAGAAAAACTGGACGTTGGCAAGGAGGTTATCGTGATCGGCGGCGGCGACAGCGCCATTGATGCATCACGCGTTGCCCGGCGCATCGGCGCCGAACAGGTCACCATTCTGTACCGGCGTACCCGCGGCGAAATGCCTACCAACCCGATTGAAATCCGCGAAGCCGAAGTCGAAGGAAACAAGGTAGAATTCCTGGCCAACATCGCCGGCATCGAATCCAAAGACGGGAAACTTGACGTCATTGTCCGGCGCATGCGTCTGGGCGCTTTCGATAAAACCGGGCGGCGTCGCCCCGAGGAAATTCCGCATTCCGATGAACGGCGTCGGGTAGACAACGTGATTATCGCCATCGGCCAGCGAAGTGATGCGGAGAATATCTTAAAAGACGTTCCCGGCATCGAACCGACGCGCTGGGGCGGGATCGAGGCCGACGCGCGTACCGGCGCCACGGGATGTCCCTGGTTGTTTGCCGGCGGCGATCTGGTAAGCGGCGCCGCAACCGTGGTCGACGCCATTGCCGCCGGCCAGACCGGCGCCCGCGCCATCGACCAGTACCTGTATCCCGACCCCGATCGCGAATACCCGTGGGAAATATTAACGCCGCCGTCGGTGCCTGTAGATACCGATCGCGAAATAGAAGAAGAAACGCCTGTTGATCAACCGTTACTAACTGTGGAGGAACGGTTCATCACCCAGGAAGTGGAACGGACAATCAGCGAAAATGAAGCGCGCCGCGAAGCCGGCCGCTGCCTGCGATGCGACTATAAAGGCTGAAAGGAACGCGACCATGACGGTATCCAAAATCGTTAAAAAACACGGCAACAACCGCGAAAACCTTTTGCAAATATTGCATGATATCCAGGATGCGGCGGCGGACCGCTGCCTGCACCGGGACGCTCTGGAAGAATTGTCGGATATCATGAATATTTCCGTGGCCGACCTGGTGGGGACGGCCACGTTCTATTCAATGTTCAGCCTGACGCCGCGCGGCCGTCACATTGTGCGCCTGTGCGAAAGTCCGCCCTGTTATATTCTGGGCAGTGACAATATTCTCGAAGCGTTGCGGGACCGTTTGAATATTGGAATAGGCGAAACCACGCCGGACGGCTTGTTCACCTTGGAACATACAAGTTGTTTGGGCGCCTGCGGCGTCGCGCCGGTCATGAGTATCGACGACGAAGTATACGGTAATCTGACCGCGGAAAAAGTCAATAAGATCATCGACAAGATCGTTGAAAACCAGATCGCCGCCGCTGCCGCGGCGGCGGCATCGGCCGTAAAGAAAAACGGAAAGCGTGCGCATTGACCCGCGCCGCGACAGATAACTGATTATAATAAGATGAAGGCCGTGCGCGGTATCGCGCACGGCAATATCGGACAATAAAACCAAGGAATTTCCGCGCGTCTTACACGCGTCAGGACAACCCGGGAGAACACCATGGCCAAACCAAGAACCGTCGTGATGGTGCCCGTCGATGCCGATACGGTGGCCATCGGCGCTCGCGATGTGAAAAACCGTTTTGCCGAAGAAATCGGCCGCCGCGGACTGGCCTCTGAAATCAGCGTACTGGAAGTAGGATCGTTCGGCCCCGTCGACGCGGGCGTGATTGCCGCGGTCCAACCCGACGGCGTCGTTTACGGCGGGCTAACGCCTGACCGGGTCGACCGCATCGTTGAGGAACACTTTGTCAAAGGCCGCGCGTGTCGCGAATGGCTGTTGTCCGGCGAACATCCGCTGCCTGATCCGCGCGCGACCGACTCGCGCCACACCCAGTATGCCGGCCGGATCGTGCTCGACAATTGCGGCCGTATCAATCCCGAAAACATCGACGAATATATCGCCAACGACGGATATTTCGCTTTGGGTAAAGCTTTGTCCGACATGACCCCGGCCGCCGTCGTCGAGGACGTCAAAAAATCCGGTCTGCGCGGTCGTGGCGGCGCCGGATTCCCGACCGGTCTCAAGTGGGGATTCTGCGCCTCCGAAACCGGTCCGGAAAAATATGTTGTCTGCAACGCGGATGAAGGCGAGCCCGGCACGTTCAAGGACCGACTCATCATGGAAGGCGATCCGCACAAAGTTCTCGAAGGAATGGCGTTGTGCGGCTATGCAATCGGCGCCAGTAAAGGGTATATTTATATACGGGGCGAGTATAAACTGTCGATCGAACGGTTGCGTCAAGCCATTGCCGCGGCACGTGCCTACGGATTGCTAGGCAACAATATCCTCGATTCCGGGTTTACTTTCGATATCGATATCAAGATCGGTGCGGGCGCCTATGTATGCGGGGAGGAAACCGCCCTGATCGAATCCATGGAAGGCAAACGCGGATTACCTCGTCTGAAACCGCCGTTCCCCGCCCAACAAGGGTTCCGCAACAAACCTACGAATGTCAATAACGTGGAAACGTTGGCCAATATACCCGCCATTGTGCAGCGCGGCGCCGACTGGTTCCGCGGCGTTGGCGCCGCAAACATGCCGGGAACCAAGGTGTACACAATCCTCGGTCATGTTCGTAGGCCCGGATTGATCGAGGTCCCCGGCGGCGTTACCCTGCGCGATATCATCGATGATTATGCCGGCGGCATGAAACACGGTAATTTCAAAATGGCCCAGCTTGGAGGAACCGCCGGCGATCTGCTTGGCGAAGAAATGCTCGATGTGCCGCTTAACTACGATGCTCTGGAAAAAGTCGGCCATGTCCTGGGATCCGGCGCTATCCTGATCATGAACGAAACGATCGGTGTCTGCGACTTCCTGCATGCATGCATGCGCTTTTTCGCACATGAATCGTGCGGCAACTGCAACCCCTGCCGGAACGGATTGCGCTGGCTAAGCGCCATTACCGCACGATTGAAAGCCGGCACGGGGTATCCCGGCGATATCGAAATCATGGAAGAAATAGCGACGGTTCTTAAAACCGCGGCGTTCTGTCCGCTCGGCCAGTCGCCCGCCGGCCCGATTACCTCGGCGCTGCGTTACTTCAAACCGGAAATAGAAAAAGGGATCGACCACTCAAGCGCCCGTCCCAAACCCGACCATACCGCTCGCGCACTGGCAACGTTTGCCGGCTAAACAATTAAAAGGAGAATTCCACTCATGACTATAGAGCTAACCATTGATCGCCAACCCGTATCCGTTCCCGAGGACGCCACCATACTTGACGCGGCCAAGGCCGCCGGAATTATCATTCCGACGTTATGTTACATGCCGGATATCGCCAGCCCGGGTTCCTGCCGGGTCTGTCTGGTCGAGATCGAGGGTGCACGAACGCTGCAGCCGGCCTGCGTCACCAAAGTTGCCCCCGGCATGGTGGTACGCACCAACAGTAAACAAGCCCGTGAGGCACGACGGCTATCCGTCGAATTACTGCTGGCCAATCATCCCTGGGATTGTAATGCCTGCGTCCGTAACGGCCAATGCGAGTTGCAGGATCTGGCCCAAACCATGGGAATCACCGATGTACGCTTCCCGTATGCCGGCGAAGAGGTGCCTCTCGATACCAGTACGCCGGCACTGGTGCGCGATATGAACAAATGTATCCTCTGCCGTCGTTGCATCGGCGTCTGTCAGGATGTCCAGGGTGTCAGTACGCTGGCGCCGCGCGCACGCGGGTTCGACACGGTTGTCGGCGCCGGCGTGGGAGACAACCTATGTGAAGCGGTCTGCGTGCAATGCGGTCAATGCTCGGCCATTTGTCCTGTCGGCGCCATTTACGAAAAAGATGCCATCGAGGATGTGTGGGCCGCGCTCGATAATCCCAAGAAACATGTGGTCGTCCAGACGGCGCCTGCCATCCGGGCCGCGCTCGGTGAATGTTTCGGGCTGGAACCTGGAACGTGTGTTACCGGCAAAATGGTTACCGCACTGCGCCGCCTCGGATTCGACAAAGTTTTCGACACCAATTTCACTGCCGATCTGACGATTATTGAAGAGGGCCATGAATTGTTGACGCGTCTCAAGAAGGCATTGGTCGACAAGGAACCCGTGGCGCTGCCGATGTTCACCAGTTGTTCGCCGGGGTGGATCAATTACATGGAATTCTTCTTCCCGGATCTGATCCCGAATCTGTCGTCATGTAAATCGCCGCAACAAATGTTCGGCGCCCTCGCCAAAACGTATTATGCTCAAAAAGCCGGTGTCGATCCAGCGGATATCGTGGTGGTTTCGGTGATGCCCTGTACTGCCAAGAAGTTTGAGGCCGAACGGCCGGAAATGCACGGTTCCGGATACCAGGATGTTGATTACGTGCTGACCACACGCGAACTCGGACGCATGATCCAGGAAGCCGGCATCGATTTCATGGCCTTGCCGGACGGCGAACAGGATACTCCAATGGGTATGTCCACCGGCGCCGCCGACATTTTCGCCAATACCGGCGGTGTCATGGAAGCTGCCTTGCGCACCGTCTATGAAGTGGTTACCGGACGCGAATTGCCAACGGAAAAACTTCATGTCACTCCCATCCATGGCTTGGAAGGGGTTAAAGAAGCGGCGTTAACCTTCGAAAACTGCGTGCCGGATTGGAAATTCCTCGAGGGTGTAACCGCCAAAGTCGCCGTAGCGCACGGCCTGGCCAATGCTCAGCGCGTCTGTGACAAAGTCGCCAAAGGGGAAGCGGATTACCATTTCATCGAAGTCATGTGTTGTCCCGGCGGCTGTATCGGCGGCGGTGGTCAGCCGCGGATGACCACCAACAACGTTCGTAACGCGCGTATCAAGGCAATTTATGCCGAAGACGAAGGGCGCCCGATGCGTAAATCGCATACCAATCCAGCCATCGAGGAAATCTACCGCGACTTCCTGGGAGAACCATTGGGCGAAATATCGCATCGCCTGTTACACACCCATTACGAGAAAAAAGAATCATCCCTGACGCCGGCTACTCAGGCAAAGTAATCGCAACGCGTCGACACGATCACGGATGTGCGCAAAACATTGACGGAAGACCGAAGACTGAAGGCTGAAGACACTTAACCGCCACCCTTGCTCGGATACGCTTAACCGACCTGCTTCATCCGAGGGCAAAATCCAAGAAACAATCATAGTCGCTAGTGTGCTGTCCGACAAATAGTCAGAAACAACCATGTGTCATCCCGAGCTAAGTCGAGGGATCTCATGCTCAACAGGCAGGCGCAGATCCCTCGACAAGCTCGGGATGACAGGCTCTTTGGAGTTAATTCATCGCAATTGCCGTACACCACACTAGC
>PWZG01000295.1 GCA_003567575.1 PVC group bacterium
ACCGGGCGGTTTAGCCGCCTCAGGCGCAACGCGACGTTCAGCGGCTGGTTGTTCCGTCGCGGGCGCCGGCGCGCTTCGTGCCGCGTAGATATCCCGAAATACTGCCGGGGAAGGCGTAACCTCAGGCGCGGGCGCCGGTTCCGCTGCCGGTTCGGGAGGTCGCGGACCGCGGGTTGCCGGTTCGGGGATTATATCTAAATCCCAAGATTCGGCGAATGTACCGGGTTCCTGTGTTTCCAGCGTTTCCATGGGTTTACGTTCCTCGACCTGATGCATCGACGGGGGTGTTGGACGTAAAAAAGCATAAATGGAAATCCCGATCAGCAGCGATGCCGCCAAAGCGATACGGATTGGCGGTTGGTGCAATACCGGTGGAAAAAAGCGTACGACCGGCCTTTGCTTAAGCTGCCGGTGAACCCGCGCCACCATGTCCGGTGGCGCGTCGCGCGGCGGTACCGCCCGCAACGCGGATACCGTTTGCCGTAATGCTTCATAGTCGCGACGGCATGACGTGCATGATTCTATATGTGCCATGAGTTCCGCATACGCTTCGCCGTCAAGACGACCGTCGATCGCCTCCGACATTTGCGTTACTCTGTTCGCACAACGTTTCATTGTCTGTCTCCTGCTTTCAGTAACAGGTCCTTTACCCGCATTCGCGCGCGGGCCAATCGTGATTTGACGGTACCGAGCGAACATCCGAGTGCCGTGGCGATTTCCTCGTAGGTTAATCCCTGCAAATCACGCAATATAATCACCTGGCGGTAAACGCTTGCCAACGTCGCGATTGCAGATTCAACCCGTGCTTGCACTTCGTTGCGCATCATTGCGTCTCCCGGACGTTCGCCCGGATCGATAGTCTCGCGACATGGTATTTCCGTCGTATCACGATTATCGAGACGCACAACTTCGCGGCCGGATATCCGGCGTATTTTCCGTAATCCACTGCGATTACTGTTGATTGCCAAGGCGTACAACCAAGTGGAAAACTTCGATTTCCAACGGAATTTCCGAATGGAACGAAAGAGTTTGACGAACACCTCCTGGCTTAATTCCTCTGCATCCGCTGCGTTGCCGGCCATGCGGTAGGCCAGATTATATATTAATCCGCTGAACGCGGTTACCAACGCGTTAAACGCGGCTTCGTTGCCGGTCTGCGCCTCACGCACCAGCTTGTCGACATCAATACCGCGCGTGGCCGCATCCACCGCCGACAACGGTTTTACCGTATCTTCTGTAGGATTAGACGTCATGGAATTCAAAAAAGTTCCCGGCATAGAGTATTCCCGACGGGACTTGTCTTCCTGCGTTTATACCGGAAAACCCGGCGGAGCGCAATACGCAGGGTCAAAAAACAAGCATTGCGTCAAAGGCGGCCTGATGTTATGATTCCCGAAACCCTTTTTTACAGAATGGAATAAAACATGGCGAACGTGGTATTACTGGGCGCCCAGTGGGGCGATGAAGGCAAAGGCAAGATCGTTGATTATCTGATGGAAGGTATGGATGCCGTAGTGCGATACCAGGGCGGCAACAATGCCGGGCATACCGTCGAAATAGGCGACGAACGGTACGTGCTGCACTTGGTTCCATCGGGAATTTTACGACCTGGCAAAGTCTGCGTTATCGGGAACGGAGTGGTGATCAATCCCCTGACATTATGCGAGGAATTGGACGGTATCGCCAAACGCGGCATCGATATCCAGGACCGGTTTTTCATCAGTGACCGCGCACACATGGTTTTCCCGTATCATATTGCCTTGGACAGCGGATTGGAAGCCGCCGGACGGCCCGGCGAAAAGATCGGCACCACCAAGCGCGGGATCGGTCCCGCCTACGCAGATAAAGCCTCGCGCCGCAACTTGCGTATGGGCGACCTTAACCGTACGGATTTTGCGCAGGTGTTTGCCGACCGGACGGCGGAAAAGAATCTCTTGCTGGCAGCCATCGGCGCGCCGCCGGTGCAGGCCGACGAAGCCATTGCCGAACTGGCACGGGCGGCCGAAACGTTACGACCGTTCATTACGGATACGGTGAGCCTGTTACACGGTATGCTCCGCGACGGCAAGTCCCTCTTGTTCGAGGGCGCTCAAGGCGCTATGCTGGATATTGATTTCGGGACTTACCCGTTTGTAACGTCATCCAACACCACGGCCGGCGGCGCCTGTACCGGCAGCGGTGTGCCGCCGCGGCATATCGACCGGACACTTGGCATTATCAAAGCCTACACGACGCGTGTTGGCGAAGGCGCGTTTCCGACGGAGTTGAAGGACGATATCGGGAAACATTTGGCCGCACGCGGCAACGAATTCGGTTCGACCACCGGGCGTCCGCGCCGGTGTGGCTGGTTCGATGCCGTAGTGGCACGTTATTCAGCCATGATCAACGGATTCGACGGATTGGCCGTTACCAAACTGGATGTGCTGGATGAATTGGAAACGCTTAAGATTGCCGTTGCCTACGAACTGAACGGTCGCCGCATCAATGCGCTGCCGGGCACGATCGCCGATCTGTCCGCTTGCCGGCCGATATATGAGGAATGGCCCGGCTGGCAAACATCGACGGAGGGAGCGACGACTTTTTCCGATTTGCCGGAAAACGCACGCCGTTATCTGGCCCGATTGGCCGAACTGACGGGCGCGCCGATCGAAATAATGTCCGTGGGTCCGCGTCGTGCCAGCACTTTTCTCGTCAGCGCCTGATATGGCGGATATGCCCGAAAAAACAACAACAGATCCGCGAACTGTCAGTAGAAGTCCGCGTCATGTGGCGGTGATCATGGACGGAAACGGACGCTGGGCGCGGCAGCGCGGGTTGCCGCGTCGCAAGGGGCATGAAGCTGGAGCCGAATCGGTGCGTGCCATCATTCGCGCCTGCCGTGATCACGGCGTCAAATACCTCACGCTTTACGCGTTCAGCTTGGAAAACTGGAAGCGGCCTAAGGCAGAAATCCGCCACTTGATGGCGTTGTTGACCCGGTTTTTGCATAGTGAAGAAGCGGAATTGCATAAACACCGGCTGCGTTTACGGGTTATCGGACGGCTGACGCACTTGCCGGCATCCATCCGCGGTGAACTGGAACGGGTTATGGTGGAAACCCGGACATACGATGACGGCAACTTGATCCTGGCGCTCAGTTACGGTGCGCGCGCCGAAATAGTTGATGCTGCCAGAAACTTGGCGCAGCAGGCCCGCGACGGTACGCTTGATCCCGCGACAATCGATGAAGCGATGTTTGCAAGGCATCTCTATGCGCCGGATGTTCCCGACCCCGATCTACTGATCCGTACCAGCGGCGAGATGCGGATCAGTAACTTCCTGCTTTGGCAGATTTCGTATGCCGAACTGTATATAACCGATGTCCTGTGGCCCGATTTTCGCGAACCCAATTTTGAAGAGGCACTGCGCGCATATGCCGCGCGAGGACGCCGTTTCGGAGGGATTGATCATGGTCGGGGTTAGACCCCGTTGGCGGGATCGGCGATACCGATTTCGTTGAATGCCGACTGTCGTTCCCGGCAGGCGGGACAATCTTTGCACGGTTTTTTACCGCCGCGATAACATGTCCAGGTATATGCGTAATTGACGCCCAATTCCATGCCCAACCGGATTTCGTCGGCTTTTCGCATATCGACAAACGGTGCATGAATACGCACGGCATTCCGCCGGTTCAACGACAGCACCTGGTTGAGTCGTTCAAGAAAAACCGCGGTACAATCCCAATAGCCGTAGCCGTCCTGGATTTGCGCCCCGTAATATACATCCTGAATTCCACGCGCTTCGGCGCAGGCCGTTGCCAGCGATAACAATACCAGGTTACGATGCGGCACGTAGGTGTCGGGTTGTTCACGTTCCTTAACGGTTAACCGTTCCAGATCCGGCATGGCAACGCGACCGCCGGTAAGCGCCGATACAGGAGCCGTCACATCGCCAAGGAATCCGAGATCGATCACGCGATGGTCACGTACACCGGCGGCGCGCGCCTGCCAGGCCGCCATCGTCAATTCACATCGATGTCGTTGTCCGTAATCAAACGAGACGGCATCCACCGTC
>PWZG01000592.1 GCA_003567575.1 PVC group bacterium
AAGCGGTCAGCTTTTCCGTCTGAGTCATTTCAGCGCTGGTATATCGTGCGGCCATCCGTTCAAAGCGCGGCAGGGTACCCGGTATGTACTTTGCGTCCGGCGGAGTATAAGCGCTGTAAATATAATCAGCCACTTCCGGCCGGTAGACAATGAAGTGGTTCGCATGATAGAGATCGAGACCGACGACCTTGTCGCCGCAGGTGGACGCGGGTTCCCGGTACGCCGGCTCCCAATGCGGCATCCCGTTTTTGCCCTGAAACGGACGGATACAGTCGGGAATCGTGACCCGTGCCCAGTCCGGGGTTTTGGGAGAACCGTCGTAACGCGGCTGGTTTAAATCCCAGCGCAAACCCTGTTCCGGCAACTCGGCGGTTTTCATGTCCAGCGGTTCTGTCCATCCGGACCAATCGGCAAAATACTTGTGATGCATGTGTTCCTTTTATTTTCTATTGGCCATATAATAGCGATCTTTACAGGTTGGGTCAAACATTAACCGAGCGGCGTTCCGATCATGGCGTTTGCAACGGTCGTCAATGTTGGCCCGCGACCTCCGGGCGTGGCGATTCGGCCATCGATAGAGCCGTTCGGTTAAGTGTATGGGCTGCTACCGATTCCAGAGGCTCTTGCAAAACCTCCCTTTCATGCGGTCGGGACGCCTGCCTGTCACGTTCGCGACGCAGACAGGCAGCCCGACCCTCCAGAAATCCGCGAAACACGTTGTTCTTTCAAATGGAGGGACGACCTCCGTGTTGTCCGCGAGCGGTTTTGCAAGAGCCTCTCCATTCAAATGTTTTCCAGGCGTCTTCCCATACGGGGGTATTGTCGTGCCACTGACGCCACTTCATCACGCGATCCGACAAGTAGTAGCAGCGCTGAAAGAGCGTTGCCGCGCGGATGGGATCATCCGGATGATGCCGCTTGCCGGGCCGACACAATGGGCCGTCCGGATCGCGCGAACTGAAATGTTCTATCAGTGATGCTTCCGTCGGATTCCGTTCGAATTCCGCCATACGCCGTTTCATATTGCGCAGAGTGCCTTCGGCAAAGCGGAAATAGGCGCCTTCCGGAGTCGTATCGTCCTGCCCCGTTTCGATCAGGTACTGTTTGCGGCGCGTTTCGATCATCGTCTGGTAGGCGTCATCAAACGAGGACATGCCATTTATATACAACACGCCGTTCGATCCCTGGCGCCGGATGGCATACTGACAACGCGAGGCCTTGTCGATCGCCACGCCATACCCGTTTTCATCATGAATCAGCAGGTTGGCGCTGGCCCAGAAATAGTTGTAGCGGATCAAAAATTCCTCGGCTTCCGGAACGGTCGAACAATAACGTTTTGCCAGTGATACGGCATCGGCGGGAAAGATTTCCGGTGGCGCGTCGTCGATATGCAGGCCGCTGCCGACCCCATCGAACGCCAGCGGCGAAAACGGCCAGGGACCGGGATCGAATGTTTCCGGCATCGGTTTCCAGGTATGCAGCGGATCATCGACGTTTTTGAAATGCAGCGGACCGCGATCCGTTTGAGGCGCATAGAGCACGCGGCAGCGCTCTCTCTGTTCCGGCGGCAGAGGGCCGCCATGCGGGATGCAGCCCGTTTCGGTCCGGCATCGGTAATCGCACCAGAACTTCAGCGATTCGTTCAAGGCAATCAGTTCACGGCTCATACCGGCATCGGCCATGCCGCGGTAGCGCGCCATTAAAACTTCCCTTTCCCCCGCAAGTTCCGGATAGACAGTCAAGTCAGGCACGGCATCCAGCCGTTCGTCATGGAATGTAACGATGCGGGCAATCAAATCCGGGGTCGTCATACCGATTTGCGCGGCTTTGTGCTTGGCGGTCCGCAACAAGGTCGCCCCGCCGGCGTCGACGCACTGGGTTGTCTGCATCCCACCAGCCATCTGCGTTTGGCCCACCGCTTTACCGGCACTATAAGCCGCCGCTTTCAAGGCCGCCTGTTCTGTTTGGTCTTTCGTCTTGTTTGCATTTGTCATCAGCTTGGCTTTCTTGAAACGGTCCACGACGTATCGTATCTCGGGAGCAGGATTTTGCGGAAATAGAAACGCTTTCTTTCTTCCTGCCCGCGCCCGGAGGGGGCGCGGGCCTACTGTGTTTCGGTTGCATCAAGGCAGATAGGCGCCGTTTTGCCGGAGGATCGATCTGAGTGCATCCGTGTCGATCTTGTGAACATCCATAGCGTCTGCCGCGGCCATTGCGGCGGCAATCCCGGCGGCCTCGCCGGTATTCAGGCAACAGGCCATGATCCTTACCGTACCGTTGGCTTCCCGGTCGGTCGAAATACAACGACCGGCAACGAGCAGGTTGGATATTCCCCTGGGGGTAAGGCAACGGTAGGGAACGCCGAAATTCTCTCCCGCACCGAGGCGGCGGACAATCTTACGGATCCGTTCCTTGATCTCGGGAATCGTCAGTCTGGCATTTGCCAGCGCTTGCTCGCGAGATCCATGGACGTCAATACCGTAGCTGTTGCGACAAATCTCGTCGTCAAAACCCTGCTGGTTACGGTAATCGTCGACAGTAAGCAAATAGTCACCGACAACACGCCGCGTTTCACGAATCCCCATCATGTATCCGCTGAGCACAAGGTAAGAATCCCTGAAAGCGGGCAGATATTCGCGCAGGGCCTGGTGATACTGGCAGACCATCTGCCGGCCCTTCAAGAGCGACTGGCTGATACTTGCGGGATCGGTATTGTCAACGTCGAAAAGATGTCCCGTGTTGAAGCCGAAAACACCAGGCCCGATCTTGCGGTTGCACGAATGTAATTCTTCAATGAGCGGATATTTATCCGACGCCAAAGCCTTCCAGATCGGGCTGTTTTCATCGTAAAAATGAATGTTCGGTCCCTTCGCCAGAGCTTCCTCGTCGATGTTGCAGATGACAAAACAATGCGTTGCCGGCTGCATCGCGCCTTTATCGTCGCCCTTGATCACTTCGGCGCCTGCCCAGGCAGCAAGGTCGGCATCGCCGGTACAGTCGACGAATATCTTTGCCCGATATGCCTTAAGTCCGTCCTTGGAGGCGACCAACAACGTTTCCGGATTGCCTGAACCGTCGCATTCGACACCGCAAAGAGAGCTGTGAAAACGAACACTCGCACCCGCTCCGGTGACCATCTCGTCATAGATCCGTTTGAGCAGCTCCGGATCGATCGGCGGCGAGGTGATCTCGTTGGTTTTCAGTTGTTCCTTGAAATGCGGCATCCCGTCGGCAAGTCTCATACGCACCGTTTCGGCTAATCCGCGGGCCACAATTTTTTTGCCGTCATCATAGCCGCAAAACCAGGGTACCAGACCCGCTGTCCCCATGCCGCCCAGAACACCACTCATCTCCAACAACAGGGTCCGCGCACCCTGCCGGGCGGACGCGGTCGCCGCGGCACAGCCCGCCGGGCCGCCACCGACGACAATCACGTCCCAGGAATCATCGCAGGCAATTGTTTTCGACTGCATGGTATGTGTCTTCATATTATGCAATTCCTTCGACCACCGATCTCAACACGATTTGCCTGGGGCGGTCATTCTTGTTTTCCAGACAGTCCATCAATGAGTTAACTCCTTCAAAAGCCACCTCGTCCAAAGACGCTACACCGTCCGCGCGTTCGACGCCGTCACTGCTGCGCTGTACGATCACGAACGGATGCGCTGTCACGACGTCGCGCAAGCGGTTATCCAGACCGGGACGCGTGCGTAACGCCAGTTCGCCGATGATAAATACCGGTGTGTCGCCGTCCAGTGCCGCCGCAGCCGTCTCAGGGGTGTCCGCGATATCCGGCCGCGCACCGCTCATCAATTCTAAATAATGCGCCAAATCCTCCGTTGCGCGCCGTTCCTGCGAGCGATCAGCGTCGGCAACCGCGGCGGCATCAACAAACACAAACAATATCGATCTTTACAGGTTGCGTCAAGCATTAACCGAGCAAGGGGTGAGGGTTGGCGAAGCCATTAGTGACTTAAACACACGAAACCGCCATAAAAAACAAGAAAACCGTTAGCCGTTCACTCGCGTGATCTCCCTCTCCCTCTGGGAGAG
>PWZG01000324.1 GCA_003567575.1 PVC group bacterium
GCCGCCATGGCTGGCGCCGACGGCCCGGCTGGGGCCGCGCTGACCGGTGATACCCGCGCCGGGTCCGCGACCGTTGGCGAATCCGCGACCGTACAGATCGATCGTCGCCGCCGCTCCCAGCGTGAAATCGCCGCCCACCGATACCGACAGTCTGTCGGCCTGATCGTCCACACCGCTGTTCAGCGGATGCGTCCAGACGCCGCCCAACACTTCGGCATTACCGGTAATGGTAAGATTGGTGAATGAACCCTGGTCCGGGTAACGGGTCAGAAAGGTTACCGTACCCGCATAATCCGCCGTCTGGGTCCAGTCGTCGATCGCGATATCCAGATCCCAAGTGCAATCCGCGGAACTGGTATCATCGAACACCACGCTATCGCCCGCAACCGGCGCCGTGTTCTCCGACCAGTTTCCCGGCGTACCGGCCAACGCATCCGCGCCGGCGCCGGTCCAGGTTCGGATCGCGGCCGAAGCGTTCCCTGCAATCGTCAGCAAGGCCAAAAGAGAAAACAGAAAAAAGACAGATTTAATGCGAGTCTTCATGATTATGCTCCGATGAATATTTCCCGAGTTGCAACACGACGTGGATGCATCACACAACAATCCCTCTTGCGCTTCAGAGTAACACGACGCAAGAATAAATTCAAGTTCAGCACGGCGATTTTTTCGTTTTTTTCTTTTGGGCCAACAACTTCACCGATCGGCGCGAGATTCCAGCCGCAGTTCCCGTCTTTCCCATCGGGTGCCGGAAACCATGCTGGCGCACATGCTGGCGTAAGCGTTCACGGTTCAGGGGTTCACGGTTCACGGTTGAAGAAAAGCGGTATATGACAATTTAATTGAGCATTTGAAGATATCAAAAGTGGTGGCAACCTTGGCCGTGAACAAACAAAAAACTGTAATATCCTGACGCGGAATTGACCGTTTTTACGAAAACTCCGAAAAAAACCTCTGAACCGTTGAACCCCTGAACAGTGAACGGCTACATGTTGGCTATGTCTGAGCGTTGGCATGAGCCGTCTCGAAGTCCGCAAGCTTCATCTTTGCGCATAACCGCAAGCCATCGTTCGCCGACCATTCAAAGACTTGACAGATATACGGGCACAAACCGCCGTCACGATCCGCATGTTCGGGATCCAGACAACTTTTGGCGGTGTGACCGTAACACACCTTGAGCACCGGATATCGTTGCAGGTACCATTTCAATTCTCCGTGATAATCATAATGGCAAAAAATCAATGCCGGCCGGTTTGCCGGCAAGGATTCCAACTCCGTTCGCAGCCACCGATGCCGGGCTGCGGACAACCGATTGTCGTACGCTTGATGATCGCCGTCATACATCACGGAACGATCCAAACCGATAAACCGCATGCCCCCCGGCGAAAACGCATAGTCATCGTTTGGCTTGTCCCAGGGACCGCCCATCATCCGGCGCCATTCACGATAAATATATGGGAAAGCGACATCATGATTCCCCGGTGTAAGAAAATGCGGAATACGATACCGCAAAATGATTTCTCTTGCGCGATGGATATGATCGCAAACAATATCCGGCCGCAGAATTTCCTTTGCGCCGTTCGTATGAATGTACCGATTGATAAGATCACCCGTGTTCAGGATGAACGCCGGTTTTACATCACAGTCCAGATAACGGAACAGGTTGTCAATGCGATGTTCCCGATCGCTGGGTCTGGGATTGCCAACGTGTAAATCCGATATATGGGCAAAGGTAATCCGTGCCCTATCTTCGGGAACGACCCATAAACAATTCGGTTCGCTTGCGATCGGCGCGGTCCCGGAGACAAGATGGAGATCGTAAAGACCGGCAGCCAAATCATCCGGCAACCGCACGTTCAATCCACGGAAGTCTGCCGTCCCTTTCACCGGTGGACACTCACCCATGCGTAACGCCACGGAATCCACTCCGTCACCGACACGCACACTGATATCCCGTGGACAGGAATCGGCAAGGACCATCGGCACCGTTTCTCCAGGCATTGCCAATACCGGTTTGGTCCAACGCGGACTGTAAATCAATCGTAGGCGTTCACGGTTCAGGGGTTCAAGGTTCACGGTTGACAAGTAAATTAAGCTTTCGAAGATATTTATGCGTGGCAGCCTGGCCGGAAACTGACGAAAACGTGTATATGTCCTGACACAGTATTGACCGTTTTTACGAAAACTCCGCAAAACCGATCCTTTCCTCACTCATCACTCACTCAGTCGTCGTCAACGTCGGCGGGCATCCAGCCGATCACCAACCCAACGCTTGATGGATAATGCGTAAGATTGCTTAAAGAACAGAGTACTAATCCGGGATCATATAGTCAACACAGGCTTCAATTTCGGGTGCATCCCATAGGAATGCGGAATGCTGGAATACAGGATGCTTTAAAATCACTTTCCCGTCATCGTCCGTGCGAGACGGCGGACGCCATCCACCACGACGTCTTCCGCGGCGGCATCGAACTGGCCGATCTCGTAGACCAGGCCGCGGTCTTCATAGCCGCCTTCACGTACAATTTGCGCGGTGGGCAGGTAGCCGAACACCTCGTTGCAGTAACCGGCTACCCAAAGCCGGTCCGGGTCGAAGATCTGTTCCATGCGCGGAATATAGCCCGAAACCGTTTCGCCCGGCAGTGCTACCAGAACAAGGTCGTCGGCGAAACGCCACAGTGTTATGGGCGCCGGATGGGTTTCGGCGGGCGTTTTGCCCCGATCGAGCTGTTCCAGGATGCGCCGGGGATTATGGGCGGTCGATTCCGGCCCGGCGGCGGCCGTTTCGAGTTGCGCGCGAGACCGCCGGCGCAGCGGCAGATCCAGCACGGTCCGCGCGGTCCGCAACGGTCCCCGGAGTGGCCGGAGTTTACCGGCGGCAACCCGTTCCACCTCGCGCGCCAGCTCTTCGCCCTGGCGTTTGGCCCATTCCATCTGGTCCGGCGTGGCGCGCGGATGCGAATTGGCATCCGCGCCGCAGCCTTGTACAAACAACGCCGTAACACCCGGTTGCCGGGCTTCGAGCGCCGCTTTGGCAAACCCGGGATAATCGCCGCAAAGTCGCGGGTTATCGTGGCTCAGCGTAACGGCATGACAGGCCAGCGAACCGATCAATGCGCGCGGCGTTCCATCCGGATTATCAACGCGCAACACGGTCACGCGCGGATCGGTAAAGCCGGCTGGGTTGGGTTTCATGCCGCTATAGTTTCCTTCAGAGTCAAACATCCGGCGGTTGCGCACGAAGCCGACCCGGCCGCGGCCCCAGGCGATTCGGGCCGGCCGCAAATCCGCCAGCGCGCCGGCGGCGGATTCGGCCAAATATTCGACGAGCGTATCGGTATAGCGACCGATCCGCTCACGCATTTCCGGCGGCAGCGGCCAGCGTCGCGGATCCTCCTCGCCGATCATCGGTCCGGAATGCGTATGCGAAAGATTAACGAGGATATCCTCCGGCGACAGGCCGGTGCGCCGCGCAATCCGGGCTGCAACGCGTTCGGCCAACGGTTTACGCATGACGCACAAATCCGCCGTGACCAGGACCGTCTTGTGCCCATGCGCGTCCTTTATTGCCAGGGCCTTCGCATGCAGATCGTGCTCGATCCCTTCATACGGTCGATACCGTTTTTCGGTGGCATAACCGTAGAGCCAGACGGGCTCGGACGGCGTAATGCAAACCGTGGAGAGACCGATGTGCAACGTGTGGTTTTCGTTCATGATAAGCTGTCACCATTCCCTTCGATAGCGTTTCGAAATCATCGTTACGGTCCTTGTCCTCGTCGACCCACCTTAAACCATAACCCAACCGCGAAAAGGATACCAAACCGAAAAACGCGGGTAAAGTCATTAAGGCGGGCTTCGCCCGCAACCCAGAGGTCAGATGTCAGAAGTCAGAGGTCAGAGTGTGCTGTCCGATAATTCCGCAGAAACAACTCGAACAGCATTGTCATTCCGAGCGAAGTCGAGGAATCTCGGCACTCCGCGACGGACGCAGATCCCTCGACAAGCTCGGGATGACATTGGATTGATTCACACCATTTGTCGGA
>PWZG01000362.1 GCA_003567575.1 PVC group bacterium
CACTTCAAGCCAGAACTCTATCCCGAAGCAAGTACCTTGCGCTTACTTCGCGCCGGCATGAAACTACAAGGCCTTACGGCGTTGCATGCCAAGGGTATTTTGATCGATGATCGCCTCTGCGCGATCACATCGGCGAATTTTAACCCTTACTCGCTGGATTATGCGAATCCCACGGCTCATCTTGAGATTGCGCTATCTGGATCACCTGCATCGAAGCAATTGAATGCCTACAGCGGCATCTTGAAACATTTCAAAAATATATGCGACTTTCAGTATAGAGGCCCAAAGAAGAATTTTCACAGGAGGACACCATGATGAAAGACAAAAGCAAATTACCGGGAAAATTCGTAAAAAGCATCTGTTTTGCTATATTGGCGACATTTCTTGTCGCCCTATCAGTAGGCGGCTGCCGGCAAAAGCCAGCGGGGCCCGGCGGTGATAGAATGCAACCGTACGGCTGTGACGGAAGATACAATTGACGTATGGGGCGTACTTTTTCGCTTTGCAAATGATGCTACCCGCCCTGCCCGGCAAGCCATTGTGTGAAGGGGATGCGAATCGGTTTCGCGCCAATCTGCCGCAGAACATTCTGGACGGATGCATCGTCAAGACTTGTCGCGGATATCTTGATGTTCAGCGGCGAGGCGGCGCGGTCTATGCTGACAACCTGTCCCGAAGGCGATCGGCTGTAATCGACGATTTCTAATCGCCGGTTAAACCAGGGTAAATAGCCGATAGCCTCCATGTAGGCCGCAGCCTCTTTCTCGGTCTGCCCCGGTATCTCCTCCGGCTTCGCGGTTAAATACCAGCGCTTCGTCACAAGCGCATTCTGTTTCTGAACATGTTCCTCTCGGGTCATGATGATTTCGAACCGGTTCGGCGTATGGAGATCGTAGCCGTACTTGATGATCTTGCGGTATGCCGCGCATTCCGGATCAGCTTCCCTGGGAAGGCAAAAATACAGGTGAAAGCTGCGCTGCTTGGCGGGTGTATAACCATGCGCGACAAGGATCGATTCGACATCGTTGGCGGTAATACCGGTTTCGTAAAATACTTCTGCACGGCTGTCGACAAATATCTCACGCGGCACGATCATTTGACTTTCCGCGCCGTAAAGCCGTGCAAAGGCGGCGATGCTTTTGTCGCCTTTGCGCAAGGCTCCTTGAAGATCGTCGACATTGTTCCCGATACAGATTCCTTTCGTTGACTGCGCAAAACAGGGATGGTATTGAAGACTCGAATCGAATTGCCGTTGGCGATAGTCCAAACAATAGATGCATCCGAGCTTACACGCGCACCGCGTTATTTCGACATTCATATCCGGGTAACCGGCCGAGGCAAACGTACTGGCGCGCATGTTCGTTGACATTTCCACAAAGCCCAAGTTCTCGAGATCGCGTCGGATCGCTTCGTCGCTGTAAAAATAGCGGTAGTGCATGCGGTTGTCGCGAGTGACCAGCAATTCGATGAATTTGATTCCGGACACCCCCATCTTGCCGGCACGCTCAAGATAAGATCGCATGACATCGTGGCCGGAATTCACGCCGTTCAGCACCACCATATTCAGTTTCACCCGAATACCGGCATTGACCATCCGTGAAATGTTGTCGATAATCTGGCCGACATCCGTCCGGGCGCGCACTATCCGGCGGAATACGGCCGGCTCGACGGAATGCAGTGAAACATTGAATTTAAGATTGCCGGGATAGGCCTTGGCTGATTCGATCAGCGAATCGGTGACGAAGCAGGCATTGGTAACGACCGTAATATCAGGAGTGGAATCAGTTTCGCCGAGTTTCTCCAGCAGCCATTCAACATCGTTGCCGCGGATCAAGGGTTCGCCACCGGTCAACGTGACATCGGTATACCCCAGCGCAACCGTCCGGCGGATCAGATTGAAATAGTCGCCCACTGGCCGTAACGGCTCGGCGCCGCGCCGGTCCAGCCCTTCCGCGTGACAGAAGAAGCAATCGAAATTGCACCGTTTGCATAACGCAACCCGAATCTCGCGTTTCAGAGGAGACCCGGAAGTCAAAGTAGTGCGCCTGCTCGTTCGTGGAAACTCGTGTCGCGTGCAACTCATATTCTGCCGGATCTATACCGAGGGTGTGAAGTCGTAGTTGACGCCGCCGAATTCTTCCGGTTTCATGGTCGCCAGTTGGTCAACGACGCGTTTGCGCATTTCAATGCCGAATTCGACGACCGGTTGCAGGTTTTCCGGTGTAGCGTCCTCGATGGTCAGGTCCGGACGTAAGAGCTTCAACATGCCGGCGGCGGTTTTTTTGATGGCATCCTGGTTGCGGCCGGTCATGGCCCCGAAATCGAAGGCGGCCGCGACATAAGTCTGAAAATTACGCCGCCGCAGCTCGGAAAAGACCTCGGCCAGGTAGTCGGTCATGAAACCGTATCCGGTCGCATAGTTTTCCGGACGGATTTTGGGCATTTCCCAGCCGGGCAGATAGCCGTGGATGCGATCCAAAAACGCAATATCCTGAAGTTCCTCAGGCAATACGGCAAACAGATGTTCGTATCTGGCGGCCGGCGTTTTATGACGGAGATCGGTGTCGATGTTGCCTCCCAAGACGATCGAGCACTGGGCCGAAAACTCTTGGTCGCCCCGCGTGAATTTGCCGGTTTGCATGTAATCCTTCAGCATGCTGATACTCGATTCGGGATCGTCAAACCGGGTATTGGCGATTTCATCGAAGAAGACGACGTGTTTGATGCCGATGACCCCCAGTTTGCGCGTGCCCTTATTGTAAAACAGCGTCGGCGTGGTGGCTTTGCCGCCGCTGATGACAAAGGATTTGGCCGAGGTGTTCCGGTACGTATAGGTTTTGCCGGTCTCGCGCGGCCCCAATTCAATCAGATTGTAGTTGGCTTCGACAAATGGGATCATGCGCAAGAGCATCAGCCATTTGGTGCGCCGATCAAACCGCAGTGGATTGAAACCGATGGATTGCACCAGCAGATCCACCCATTCATCATCGCTGAATTGACGTCGTTTGGCGGCATATTCATCCAAACTGCCCTCGCGCAGGATTACCTGAAAGGGTGTGAATTCGCGAATGTAAAAGGGATATTTGCGGCGATTGATCTCGTACGTCGCGTCGTATTCGATGGTCATCGTGCCCCAGGCGCCGGTGGTCATCAAAGCGTCGCGATATTGCGTCAACACCTTGGGGGCCACCCGCACATGATCGTCGCCCAGGGCCGGCACGTCGGCCCAATAATGGTCCCGTCCCTGATCGAGCCGGACGCTTAACTGACCGAGCAGAAGGTATTCGCCGTTTTCTTTAATGCGGCTTTTGATGAGTTCCTTTTTTACCGATTCGGTGTAATGTTCCGACAGGATACGATCAATTTTGCTCTGGCCGGGAACCGGTTCACTGGGATTAACATAGCGCGAGACCAGATACTCCATCACGAATCGTGGGAATTCCTTGTACGCCTCATTCCATTGCGTCAGCGGTTTCGAGACAACGCGATCCGGCAGCGATTGCCGGATTTTGTCGTTCAGATCCGTCAAATAGCGGTCGGGATCCGGCGGAGACGGATCGAGCGTTGCGGTATCGGGTTGAACGGCTATTTCCATGGAAAATCTCCTCAGATATCGTCAAACCCCTTCAGGGCATCGGTTTCGATCTTGGCTGCTTTGGGAACCACGGCGACCGGTATTTGAATCCGGCCGTTAGGTGGTTCCGTGATTTGCCCCGTTGTGTCGGTATGCATCACCGTAACGTACAAGACCCGGGTGGTCTGGTCCGGCATGGCCGCACCGGCGCCATCCGTTCCATACCGGCCGGCAACATCAATGTCGAAGCACTGTTTCGATCCCGTGGCCAAGGATCGCCGATCAGATAGCAACTGTTCGCCCAGATTGGTGGACACCTTTATTTCCAACGTCAGATCGAGGTTGCCGGTATTCGTCACGGTGACACCGACCGTAACGACATGGTCTTCCGGCACTTCGATCTTCACGGGCTCGATTTTAACATCAATGCGGGCGTTGGTTTCAGTGATC
>PWZG01000472.1 GCA_003567575.1 PVC group bacterium
ACCGGCCGGAAACCGCGGGTGACGAAGCGTATCTTTGCGGTTCACCCGGCATGATCGATGCCGCCGTACGCGTATTAACCGCGAACGGCATGCCGGAAAACCAGGTGTTTTACGATAAATTTGCCTGAAAGGAAACGCCATGAAACAATCGCCGCGTGAGAAGGCCCAACAGGAACGTCTACTGGCGTCGCGTTTTTCCGCCGCCGGTTTTATGGGAACCGATCCGCGTTCGCCGGACGAGATCATTGCCGACGACCAGGCCGTCTTGCAACGGCACGGGCTCAGCGCCGCCGCCGTGGCGCGTCGTCTGCGCGCGATCGACGATCTGGCACGCGCCGCCCTGGGCGCGCCGGTTCATGTTGCCGGTGGGATTGTCGCAAACCATTACGAAGCCATGGGCCGGATTCCATCCCCCTTCCCCGGCGACGGAATGTTTCCCAAGGGTGAAACCCGGATTACTTGGCAGAATGGACGCTGCCTCCGCGTCACCCGCCTCGGTATCGCATTGATTGACAAGCATGGCTTCTTCCAGGGCAAAGGATCTCCCTACCGTATCGAACCGGAATTGGCGGCCGCCCTGCCCGAACCGCCGGGTTAACCTTTCACCCCGGTATGCCGTCTATTCCCGGCTGACATTCTTAGCGGTTCATGATTTACCAGGCCTTGTCAAGGTAGAAACGGTAGTTTTCGAGCGGCGTCCATTTCAAAGGTTGCGACATACCTTCCCTCCTCTTCAATGAATCACTGAACCGCCTTGCTCGAGCGTTTGGCGCAGGGTTTGAGGATTCACCGCATGAATAGCGCAATCTTGCTGCATGGCCAGCGCGCAGGCCGTGCCGGCCGCCTCACCCGTCTGGTTTAAATTAACCATCACGCGTACCGCGCTGAACGCGGCGCTATCCGCATCCAGCATCCGGCCGGCGAATATAAGATTCGGCGTCCGCTTCTGTACAAGGCAGCGGAACGGAATCTGGTAAAACGTCGGATCGCCCTCCGGCAACGGATCGCGCCAGCGTCCGCGCCTGGCGGGCATACCGCGTTCAGGAACCACCCGTTCGGTCCCATCCAAATACCGGAACGTAATCCCGGGGCCATCACTGTGATGAATATCGACCGGATAACAGCCGTTGGCAATCGCGTCCTCGAAACGGCGCCCGAACAGAATATCGTCGCCGGTCAACCGATAGTCGGCGACCATACGCCGTGTTTCCCGGATTCCAAGACTTGCCGCTAGATCCGCCAGGGCAATCGCGGTTTGTGGCGGACCATATTTACGAATGACATCCATGATCGCCCGCACCCGGCGTCGCCCGTCGATTTCGGCACGCGTAAGTTGTTCCGCATCGGACGCATCGGTATCGAAAACATGGGTATCGGCGCGCATTTGCAAATCCGGCAAACCGGGGATGACGCCCCCCCAGCCCCAATCCGGATCGAGCCCGAATTCCGCGCCATGCTCGCGAACCGCGCCCGTCCAGTCGAAATCCGCGAGGCTTGCCAACCCGTAAATCTTGGCACAGGTCGTCGGCGGCTGCAGATGTTCGGGAGCGCGTGCCGGCAGTCCCAAATGTAACGCGAGATCGGCATCGCCGGTCGCATCCACAAACTGTTTGGCCCGGATAGCCTGGCGCCCGTTCTTGTTCTCGATGATAATCGCCGTAAGTTCGTTGGCTTCGATCAGCGGGGCAACATAAAACGTATGCAGGAATGGACGTATCTTATGTTCGCTGATCAATTCATCCAACTCTATCTTCAGTTCTTCGGTATTGAGTCGGAATGCGGTGGTGGGTTCGTCGCTGGAAAGCACGGCATCACGCTTGCGGAGCCGTTGGATAATCTCGCGCGTCAATCCGCCGATAATCGGTTTTTCCCCAGCCGTATCGTACAAACTGTGCCAAACATTAACGATTCCGGCAGTAGCCATTCCTCCGAAACAATTCTGTTTTTCGACAATGGCAACGCGCAACCCCAGACGAGCGGCACGTACGGCGGCAAATACCCCAGTGCAACTCCCGCCAACGACAAGCAGGTCTGTTTCATGAATCACGGGTATCGAGCGTTCGGGTTCCTTAACGGTTTTCATGATCTTTTTTCCTTGTTATGGTATTCACCGTTTCCTTAAGAATACAACTTCGAGATAATACACCAAGTTTACATAGGCAACAAGCATAAACCAGCAGGGCATTTGGTCTTGTATTATTAAACTATGTCGGCATAATGTTCTGACAGCGGCCGAGCGAAATGATGGTTAGAAACGACAGCTAACTTTTGGAGGAAGACTATGCAACTAAACGAATCACGTTTTTTCCGGGTCCCCCTGCTGGTTTTGTTTTTTGGACTTGGGATTTCCGCCTGTTCGAATTCCGTTGAGAATGCCGGCATACCTGCTGAGCCTTACCATGCGCAACCGTTGCCGGAATTGGTCGTCGTATCGTCCAAGGCGGACATCGAGCCTTTATTCACGACGATCGGGGACCGTCGGTTTGTATTGCTGGGAGAATCAACGCACGGAACGCACGAGTATTATCATTGGCGTGACCGTATATCGCGCCGCCTGATCCGCGACAAGGGGTTCCGGTTTGTTGCCGTAGAAGGCGATTGGGAATCGATCTTTCAATTGAACCAATACGTAAAACACCGTACCCCGGAGGATACGGATCTGCGGTCCTTGCTACGCGGTCTGGATCGCTGGCCCCAATGGATGTGGGCCAATGAAGAGTTTGCGGATATGTTGGAATGGATGCGGGAACAAAACGCAACACGTTCCGACGCGGAACGGATCGGTGTCTACGGTCTGGACATGCAAAACCCTCAGGCTTCGATGGATGCGGTCGTGCAATGGTTCGAGCAAAACGATCCCGATACCCTGACCGCGGTAAAAGAGCGGTACAGTTCCGTCTACGGCGTTCCCAATGGATTCCGCCGTTATGCGCAGTCCCTGGCACAAGGTATGCCACGTTTGCAGGACGATTTCGTTCAAGTATCGGAATGGCTTCGGGAACGTCATGAGGAAATGCCTCGTGACGCGATACTTTTTTCGGCGAAAATGAATGCCTTGGCCGTCGTCAGCGCCGAAGAGCAACATGCTGCCATGGTGCGCCGCGGTCCCGGTTCATGGAATGTGCGAGCCCGGTTCATGGATAAAGCTTTCCGGCGATTAGCGGTTTGGTACGGCGATGACAGTCGCGGCATTGTATGGGCACACAACACCCATGTAGGCGACGCCTCCGCCACGGAAATGCTAAATCGCGGCGAAGTGAATATCGGACAACTTCTCCGGCTGGAATTCGGTCACGATCAAGTGTATATTCTCGGATTCGCCACAGCCCAGGGGACGGTCCAGGCCGGCGCCTCATGGGGAGCGCCCATGCAAACGATGAACATCATTCCCCCGCGTGCCGGAAGTTTGGAAGCCACCCTGCAGGAACGCGACCTTGAACAGGCCATCTTGTTCTTCGATCCGGAACGTGAACACCAGGAATGGAACAAGCCCATGCCGCACCGCGCCATCGGGGTGGTCTACAATCCGCCGCATGAGGCATACGTGATGACCGTTCCCGCCAAACGATATGACGCACTGTTTTACATCCATGAAACACGTGCGCTGACACCGGTGGATTAACTGCAGGGGTTCACTGCACGGTCCAGGAGAAAGACCATGGACTTTAGGCCCTTACGCTCAGCAACTAAACAATAAATTGTCTACTTTGAACATCGAACATCGAACAGTCAACATCGAAGTTAAGAAAGGCATCTCCAGATTCCCCATTTCGATGTTCGATGTTGGATATTGGGCGTTCTCTCAAACACGAGGAAGCCGCATGCAATCGTGTTGCGTAATCGTGCCGCGTTATCGTTGACCGGTTTTCCCGTGTTTTCAGACAAAGGTAAAGATCAGGGTAAAGACAAAGTGGCATCCGTCTACCCCTCGTCTTTACCCTGATCTTTACCTTTGTCGGTCGCCTTTGCGATCATTGTCTGGGAGACTGAAAAGACAAAGATCGAGACTATGATCGCGACGA
>PWZG01000457.1 GCA_003567575.1 PVC group bacterium
AACCAGGGGAAGGCGACGCTGAAGGCGAAGTCCCCGAGGAGCTTCACGGTAAAGCTGAAGGGATTGCCGAACATCTATGGGGTGACATGGCGGTTAGCTCGAACATTGCCGTTCAAGGCGCGCCGGATTATCTTTGTATTCACAAAGAGGTTACCTTGAGTTCCTGGCTGGTCAGGGATGATTTCGAACATCAGGACTACGAGTTGATCGAATCGAACTGGAGCGTGGAAGGTCTTGCGCCGTCCTATGGTGGGGGAACAATCGAGCCGAACCCTGACCACACGGTGGTTTTTACGCCAACAAACACAGGTCTTGTTAGGGTTACGGCTACTGAAAGCCTATATTCCACCAATTCTGGCTACGTGGAATTCACCATCGTCGAGGTGGAAATCGAGCCCGAAGACGAACCGGGCGACCTGATCTGCGTCGGCGGGACAAAGGAATATACCGCTGTGGTTACACCGACTAACGTTCAGGGGACATTTACCTGGCGAGTCAGCGATGAGGAGAATCTGGATATCGTCGGCGCAAACAATCAGCAAACCGTGACCGTGACCGGCAAGCAAGCCAGCGCCAGCGCTTCCGTGGAAGACGCCGAGGAATTAACCGTCGAGTTCAGTGTCAATGGCGAACTGATCTGCGAGCCGAGCACCAATCTGACGGTAGTGGATTTCACCAAACTCCGGCTCGCTACCTCTGACGGCGCTAGATTCGTCGAAGACGAGACGCCGGAGGACGAACCGCCATCGGTAACCAATACGCTTTATCTGGCGGAAAGCACCAACGGTGTCGCCGTCATGACCATCGAGGGTTGGTGGGAACCGACCGGAATCGAAAGCAACCGTTTCCTGTGGCAGATCGTGCTGACCAACGAGACCGCCGATCCCCCGGAATGGGACGTCACGTCGTCGAGCTTCACGACGAATCCGGTAACCGTCACCTGGGATGTCGCGGACGCGGCCGGCGGAGTCACCAACCGCGAATTCATCGTGCGCGGTTGGTATGACTGTGACGAAAGCGGCGAATACAACTCCGACTTCCCGCACCGTGAGCTTTTTGCGACTATCCTTAAAGTGGACTTCCTAGATAAAGACAAAAATTTTACGACAAATCTCAAGGTCGCCAAATGGCAGAATGCGTTTGATGACGATCCCCTCACAGTAAAGGAAGACTTTATCGACCACGACCCCGATCGTTTTTATGTTCGGGTGGTCGATCCGTCCCAGGGGGGTGCCGGAAAGGTCTCTATCATGCTCTCAACGCATAACGATGATGACGACTATAATGATACAGAAACCGAGATCGAACTGGACGAGACTGGTGCGAACACTGGGATATTTGTATCAAAATCGCTCATGCTGATGGCGGATTCGGTTGATGATAACCACCTGGTTGACGGCATCGCCGACAACATGAAGAACGACCGTACTCATTTGATCGCTTTGGGAGGTGATGTATTGGTTAAATATCATGCCAATGACAACATTACATACGAAGCGAAAGCCTCAGTGCCAATCGAGAAGACCGTTAAAGTCAACCATGTAATATTGAGTAAGACGGCCGATGGCGATCCGGATGATGATCCGTTTGTCGACCCGGAAACCGTTGAGACATGGTGGCGCACAGCACGTGAACGTTATGCCCAAGTCGGGGTTCTCGTTGAGTGGGGTGCCCCAGTGGTCGTTAATTGGCCTACGGGTGAGAACGCGGTAGATCTCAGCGATGGGCTGACGATTAGAACGAACAGTTTGGACAAAGTATTAACTGGTGATGCGAAAAAAGTGATCAGTGAATATGGAACGGATGGAGAGATTACTTTTATTTACATCTATCCGTTGGACGTTGGTACAATCACTATTAGAGGCAGTGCAGTAGCGGAATACTGGTATGATCCAAGTGAAGATCCATATCTTTACAACGCGTTTGTCAGCAGTATCGCCGGCCCATTCACCGCAGCGCATGAGTTACTGCATTTGCTCGCCAATAGCGGTGGCATTAGTCATCAGACAGAAAACCTTCTCAGTCATCCAACAAGTACCAATGTTGTTACAGGAACGAAGCGAATAACCACTACACAAGAAGAGGACGTTCACGGAAGCACTTATACTCAATCTTATACTCAATAAAGGAAAGGAAATACCTATGCTGAATAATACATATATGTTAGTCTTGTCTACTCTTTTGATGGGAACAGTGTCCATGGGAGGCGCGGCAGTGGAGAAAGATCTTGAACATGAGGTTCAGTGGTTTATGGTGATGGATGACTTCATGCACGAAGAGCGGTGGGCCAGGGCCGAACGGCTCATAGCTCATGGCGAGAAACTGTATCCGATCATACGTCAGAAGCTGCAAACGACGACAGATTCATTCGGCATCAGTCGATTGTTATCCCTGGTGATTGAAGCCCCGGGCGATCACTCCAAAATGATGCCAGCGATCCGTGAACTGGTGGAGTCGCAGGCAGCCAAGGATGATCCTCGGGTTCTTTTCCACGTTGCCTCCACGCTCGGAAAGATCGGTAGTAAGGAGGATGTACCGATCCTGCTTGATCTGTTTCGGTTCGATCCGGGAACTCCAGAGGTAGAGGCCCTCGGCTCACACCGGGTGCGAGTTCTCGCAGCACGGGCGCTGGCGGACCACGCTGGGCCAGCAGCCATTGAGCCGATGGAGCAAAGCATTCAGAAGCGAGCCGCTGACCTGAATCGGGAGCAAATCCGGCGAGACCCCTCGTTTCTTGAAGGGTATCTTGCGATTGCTCACATTCGGTATCGCGCACTAATACATTCGGCACTGGAATCGGATTCCGAAGAGAAAGATTAGGTGGTGTGAACGGCGGCGCCATCATTCGCAACACAGTCCGCGATGATTTCGCGGGCCCACTGATTGAAAGGCGATCGCTTATCCGATGCGTAGATGAGCACGTTGGTGTCCAACAAGGTCATAGATCGCGTGTCACCGCCCGCAGCGTTTCCCAATCCATTCGAGGAAGGAGGGGCGATTGATCAATCTCTTGAATACAGCGTGAACGAGTCCATCGGGTTTGCTTGGCCGAAAACAGCACCGGCATAAGGACGATGCTTCCATCCTCAAGACGACGGACATCGAACTTGTCGCCCGGGTTTCCAGTCGGCAAAACAATCCGCCGCTCACTGTCAATAACCGTTGTCATGTCGTCATTATCCATGAACCGACATGGATTGTCAATCCCGGGAACAAGTGGACCAGCTATTTTCATTTTGGCCACTTCTTATTCTCTCGGCGCGCTCGGCCTCCGTCTCAGAGAGTCTCCCTCCGGGCCGGAGGCCGGCTCGGCGAGCGATCGCGCCCTACTCCCGATCATCCCTTGATCCCGGCAAATTCGCCTTCCATCAAGCGATAATAATAATCCGTCACAGCGTTCACCCCTTTGTCAGGATTGGCCGCTTATGATGCAAGCATGCGATTATTCAGCCAAGCTCGGTCGCGCACGATAGGTTGTGCCGCCGTTCAGTTCCGTGGCCAACGCTGACAGCAGCGTGGTTTTCCCGCCCTGACGGGCGGCATGAATAACGAAATACTGGCGTCGTTCAATCAAGTTGAAAACTTCAGCGCAACGTACGCTCGCCGGTAGCATGTAGCGGTTTGCAAACGCCGCAAATTAAAAAACGAAAAAAACGGCAAAACCGCTTGACAGAATCCGGATGATGTGATACGTCTATCGTCAATCGAATGGAGCGGTGTGTCAAAGTCGCATCAATCAATCTCCCGTTCCGTTCGCGGATACGAAACGTCGATCAAGCGGTGATCGCCGGGCAGCCGGCCATCACGCATGGAGGAAGGGAAGAGAACCTGTATATGGAGCCTTCTAAAACCTCATCGTTACGTGTCAAGAATTATTTATGCGGGCCGCCTTATTGTAACCTATAATCGCTTTCCGCCGTAAATGACTGCAAATACGCCGTATACAACGTTCGCAACCCCGGCATTCCGCTATACGGGAAGGTTTTTTCGTAGGAATGACAAAATCATTTGTCGACAA
>PWZG01000351.1 GCA_003567575.1 PVC group bacterium
AATCAGGTTTTTCGAGATATGAAAGAACGGTCGACGATAGCGGGCGACGATAGCGGTCTACGAGCAGGAGATTCCTCATCGTCAACCGTTCTCGTCGCCCGCTATCGTTCACCGATTTTCGTCCGGTTTCCCCATGTTCTCTCAGACAAGTTCCGCATGAATTTTCTTGTTTTTTATGACAGAGGGTCTAGAATAGGTCGCTAAAGAGAATGAATTATACGCTGATGATACCAACATGACACACGTAGCCATAACCGGGATCGGCCCTGTCAGCGGTTTGGGCGCAGGCCGGGAAATCGTACAACAGGAAGTTCGGGCCGGGCGGTCGGCGATTGTGTCGCGACCGCCGGCTAAGCCGGGTGCGACCCATCCGCGGTTTAGCGCGGCAATTGATAATTTTTCGGTCACCCCGTTTTTGAAAAGCCGCAAGGCCTATCTGGATCGCACCTCGGAATTGGCCTTGGCCGCGACGGCGCTGGCGCTGGCCGACGCGGATCTTGACCGCGAGCATGATACGGGCGACATCGGGTTGCTGCTCGGCACAATGTACGGGAACATGGCGACATCGGTCCTGTATTACGGCGACCTGATGGATAAAGGGCCTCAGGCCGCCAAACCGGTGTTGTTCCCGCATCTTTACGCCAACAGCGCCGCCAGTCTGACGGCGATCGAGTTCAATCTTGGCGGCATGCATGCCGTATATGCCGGCGGCTGGACAGCGGGAGCGGAGGCCGTATTACAAGGCGCCGACTGGATTGCCTCGGGTCGCGCCGTTAGGTTGCTGGCAGGCGGTGTCGATGCCATTCATCCCTTAATTATTCGTGGACTTCAGGCCGAAAACCGGTTGTCGCCATTGGCCGGCCGCGCCGCCGGCGAGGAGGGCGTATATTGTTTCGATCAACGCGCCAACGGCATTGTGCTTGGCGAAGGCGCCGCCGTTCTGGCCCTGGAATCCGCAACGCATGCCGTTGACCGTGACGCCGATATTCGTGCGCAACTGGCCGGTGGCGCCAGGGGATCTGTCGCCTCGGCAGACGATGCGGCGTGCGTTATGCGCCGTGCGTTGGAACGCTCGGATTGTTCCGGCAGGGAATTAAGCTGGGTATGCGCGCATGGCGTCGGCGATCCCTGTCTTGACGCCTGGGAAGGCGATGCCCTGGATGTTTTGGCGCGCGAGCGCGAATACCCGCTTCCGGTTTGGACGCCGACACCGTTACTGGGTGAAACCCTGGCCGCCGGGACCGGTCTGCGCACGGCGCTGGCCATCGGGATCATGCAGGACCATCGTTTGCCGGCGTTGCCCGGCGACTTGACGCGCAAACCGGATTTCAATAACATTGATTTTTCGTCTTCATCGCGCGTTGTCGCGAGGGGACCGGTGATGATCAATACATTTTGTCCCGGAGGGAATCTGATATCCATCGTCGTTAAACCCTGGCAATAACCGGGAGGCGGGAATCATGCTGCCTGTATGGTGAGTCCGCAGTTCCCGGCTTTTTTTTGCAAGGTGAGGCATCGCAGCATGCCTGAGACCCATTTTAAGGTATATCCATGACCAAGCAACTTTCAGCAAGTAAATTACGGTCGGCATATCAGCGTATGCTGTTAATCCGGGAATTCGAATTACGGGTGGAACGTCTTTTTCTGGCCGGCAAAATCACCGGCACGGCGCACCTGTGTATCGGTCAGGAGGCCACGGCGGTGGGCGCCGCCATGGCATTACGCAAAAGCGATGCGTTGACCAGCACCCATCGCGGGCATGGCCATTTTCTGGCGCGTGGCGGGAATCCCGACAGGATCATGGCGGAATTGTACGGTAAACGCTCAGGTTATTCCGGTGGCCGTGGCGGCAGCCAGTTCATGGCTGATTACCGGTTGGGATACCTGGGCGCCAACGGGATTACCGGCGGCAGCCTGTCGCTGGCCACCGGCGTAGCCCTGGCGGCACGGTTGCAAAACAGTTCGCGGGTGACGCTGTGTTTCTTCGGCGACGGCGCGTCGAACCAGGGATCCTTTCACGAATGCCTCAACATGGCCGCCCTATGGCAATTGCCGGTCATATTCCTTTGCGAGAACAACGGGTATGCCATGAGCATGCCGGTAGCGCGTTCGATTGCGGGCGGTTCGATCGTAAACCGCGCCCAGGCTTACGGTATGGCCGGAGAGGAAACGGACGGCAACGATCTTGAAATGGTGTACCGCGCGGTAACCGACGCCCGCCGGCGCGCCGCAAAAGGTGACGGCCCATCCCTGATCGAGTGCCATACCTATCGCTATTGCGGACATTCGCGCGGCGATCCCTGCGTCTACCGGGCGCCGGCAGAAACGGTGTCCTGGCGTAAACGCGATCCGATCCAACGCATGCGCCGCATTTTGTTGACCCGCGGCGTTATGGCGCCCGGCGAACACCGTCTACTGATGCAGGAAACACGGCGACGCGTCCAACAATCGGTGGCTTACGCCGAAGCCGATGCCTGGCCGAAAGCGGCTTCTTTGACGGAGGGGGTATTCGCATGAAAACAATTACCGGCGCCGCCATGTTACGCGATGCGCTTGCCGCCGAATTGCAGGCGGATTCCGCCGTCATGTTGATGGGCGAAGATATCGGCGTCTACGGCGGCGCCTTCGGTGTTACCCGCGGTCTGCTGGAACGGTTTGGACCGCGTCGCATCATCGAAACACCGATTTCCGAAAACGGCGTGGTTGGCATGGCCGTCGGCGCCGCGATCGGCGGATGCCGTCCGATCGTCGAGATCATGTTTGCCGATTTCGTTACGTTGGCCATGGATCCGCTGGTCAATCAGGCGGCCAAGTTGCGCTATGTTCTCGGCCGCCAGGCCTCCTGTCCGCTGGTGGTGCGACTGGTCACCGGCGGCGGCCGTTGCTACGGGCCCACGCATTCGCAGGGATTCGCCGCCTGGTTTATTCACATACCCGGCATTAAAGTGGTTGCGCCATCCTCGATTGCTGACCATGCCTGCCTGTTGCATGCCGCCGTGCGCGATCCCAATCCGGTGGTTTTTCTGGAGCATAAACGATTATACGCGCGTCGCGAACCGGTTCCCTCCGATTTGCCGGATATTGCACTGGGAACGGCGCGAACCGTATGTCGCGGTGATGATATCACGATTCTGGCATGGTCCTGGATGGCGGTTGAGGCTGCCATGGCGGCGGAACGACTGGCTGCACGCGATATCGCCGCCGAGGTTATCGATGTACGCAGCCTGCAACCATTGGATATGGCAACGATTACCGAATCGGTGCAACGCACCGGTCGCGCGCTGATTGTGGATGAAGCCCCGGGCAACGGCGGGGTTGCGGCGGAAATCGGGTGTCGCGTATTCGAGACTTCGCATGAATATCTGGAAGCGCCGATCCGGCGTCTGACGGCCCCGGATATCCCGGTCCCCGCTTCCCCGCCAATGGAACAGTTGGCTTTGCCGGATGCGACAGCCATTGAGCAGGCCGCCTTCGCATTGATGGGAACGCTGCAATGAAACCCGATATCGCGGTCGTTACCCTGACGCACAACAAGCTGGCTTGTACCAGTAAATGCCTGACCCACTTGCTTCACTCCCGTGATCGTGACTGGGAGCTGATTGTGGTCGACAACGGGTCCCGCGATGGCACGCTCGCATGGTTGCAAACGTTTCAGAAACAAGCCGCGGCGGATAACCTGAACGTAAAGATCGTATCCAACCAAGGCAATATCGGGTGTTCGACGGCGCGCAACCAGGGCGCGGCCCGGGCAGCGGATTCGGCGCGGTATCTGGTCTTTATCGACAACGATCTGACGGTGCGGTCACGCGGTTGGCTGAACATGTTGGCGACGGTACTTGACGCCGATCCGGAGCTGGGGATGGTAGGTCCCAAACTGGTGTATCCGTTTGATCCGCACCCGATCCAGTGTGCCGGCGGGGCGGTTACCCGCGGCGGACGGGTCGTTTTTCTCGGTCGCGGCGAACCGCGCGAGCATCCTGAATTCAATCGGCCGCATGATGTGCAGTGTTTAATCA
>PWZG01000612.1 GCA_003567575.1 PVC group bacterium
CCGGTGCGACTCAGGAAGGCTTGAACATGGGTGACATCGCCGCAAAAATAGCGCATGACACTTAACGGATGCGTCAAAAACGCCTTGAGATGGGCGTAGGGGCGGTTAAATCGCGGCGACGGATTGAAACCGTAGGTCGCTTCGCCACCCTGAAACCCCATCCGGAACAGGACCGAGATGACTTCGCCGATCCGGCCGTCCGCCATGTATTGGCGGGCGCGTTCCGCCGTCGGCGTGAAATAATGATTGAGATTGCATCCCAACCGCAGTTTGCGGGCATTGGCGGACCGTACCATCTCGCGCGTTTCGCCGATATCGTTCGACAATGGTTTCTCGCACAACACATCCTTGCCGGCAGCCAGCGCTTCCATAACCGGTTCGTAATGCCAACTGCCGTTTTCGTAACCGCTGGTCGTCACATCGACGATATCGACGTCTTCATGCTTCAGCAGCTCGCCGACACTGGTGTAGGCCTTGACGCCATAGGTTTCAGCGGCTTTATCCGCCTTTTCCTTGACGACATCGCAAACCGCGACCAAACGCGATAAATCATCCGCCTGATGACATTTGGCATGCGTATTGCCGATGCCACCCATGCCGATAACGGCTGTCTTCAAGGCTGTTGCCGAAACGTTACCTGTCATGAACATCCTCCTCTTTAACACGTTTGCGTTTACCCGTTATCCGATTCACGGCATGGTCCGCGTAAACGGCAACCGATCGTCGCTTTTTTCCGTCTGCTACTTAAGACCCTATCATATACCAAGCGGTCGTCCTTGACAATTCGCTCAAATAATAGCACGATTCCGGCATAAATCAAAGACGGATAACATATTCCGCCGTGGCCTTGGACAGATCGTTCCCGTTATCATGCCGCCGCCATGAGGAACATGCCGATTGCATACCGCACAGTCATGCGTTTCATGAGTTGGTAATCATCTTAAAAAGATGGCGTCTTGACGTCTCCGGTTTGTAGTGGCAGACTTAAGTGTTTATTTCACAGCAAGGGAGACGTATGCCTGACAATCCAAGCAACTGGCGCGAAAGTGTCGAGGAATCCGTTGTCGAACTGATTCAGCTTGACGCACGCCATTTGCCGAGGGAACGGTTGATCCGCTGGTTTCTCTGGCTGTTGCGTCAGTTATCACGCCTGTATCTTTTTGGGGTTCAGACACGGTTGTATTTGTATCGAAACGGTATTTTCCGGCATCATTCCCTTGGTTGTCAGGTTATCAGTGTCGGCAATTTGACGGTGGGCGGCACCGGCAAGACACCGGTAGTGGAGGTATTTGCCCGCGAATTACAGAAACAGGGCCGTAACGTAGCCATTCTCAGCCGCGGTTACAAGAAGGTCGAATTACAGTGGTGGCGCCGTCTAATGGACAAAATACTGTTACGCACCAGACAACGTCCGCCGCGGGTGGTTTCGGACGGTCGCGAGCTTTTGCTGGATTCCGAGATGAGCGGCGACGAACCGTACATGTTGGCAACACATTTGCCGCAGGTGGTCGTGCTTGTCGACAAGGACCGCGTCAAAAGCGGGCGTTATGCGATCAGCCGTTATCATTGCGACACACTGATACTGGACGACGGTTTCCAGTATATGACCTTGAAACATCGTCAGGATATTGTGTTGATTGACCGGCTTTGTCCGTTCGCCAACGGCCACGTGTTGCCGCGCGGTTTATTGCGCGAACCGATCAAGAACCTTAGTCGCGCCAACGTGATTTTCCTGACGAAATGCGATGGTAGCGATACCAGCGACTTACGCCGTCGTATCCGGCAATTCAATGACCGGGCGGAAATCATCGAGTGCCGGCACCGTGCGCGTTATTTACGGGACGTATACTCGGACAACGAGCTGGCACTGGATGCATTGCGGGGCATGCGCGTGGGCGCCGTGTCGGGAATTGCCGCGCCGGAAGGTTTCGAGGACGATCTTGAACGGCGCGGGGCTAACATTCTGTTGCGTCGCCGATTTGCCGATCACCACCGCTACCGGCAACAGGAAATATTGGATTTGATCAATCAAGCCCGGACCGCCGGCGTCACAGCCCTGATAACTACGGAAAAAGATGCCGTTCGCTTTCCCAAAGTCGATCGGCGCGACGTACCGATTTATTTTTTGCGTGTCGACATAGAGCTTTTGAGCGGAACAGAGACATTTCATGACTGCATTGCACGAATCTGCTACAAACGAACACGCGAACGCACGTGATCCGGCCGAGCGCGTCCTGGTTTGCGCGCCGAACTGGCTTGGCGACACATTGATGGCGATGCCGTCGATCCGCGCCCTGTACGATCACATTCGTCCGACACCGGAGGTAACGGTATTATCCAACCCGGCATTGTTGACGTTATGGCGTTTGTTTAGCAAACCGGTTCGCGTGTTGCGCCTGGATCGCGGTTTGGGCGGCACCTGCCGGACCGTGCAACGTTTACGGAAAGCGGCATTTACCCAAGCCATCATTCTGCCCAATTCGTTTCGTTCGGCATTTTTGCCGTTTGCAGCCGGGATTCCGGTTCGGCGCGGTTTAGCCGGACACCAGCGTCGATTGTTGTTGACCCAAACCATTTCCCATCCTGCGGTCGATAACGCAATGCCGGTGCATCAATGCTGCGAATACGCCGCCGTGGCAAATGTCCCGTTGTCGTCCGTTGAAGCCGCGGAACCGGTATTATCGATTCCAGCCAATGCGCGTCTAACGGCCGCCGAACGTTGGGGTGGCCGAATGACGGGCGAGGTACTCATGCTTTTCCCGGGCGCCGCGCGCGGGCCTTCCAAACGGTGGCCGGCATCGTCTTTTATAGAGCTTGGCCGACGCTGGCTGCACGACACGAACGGTTCGATAATGGTTGCCGGCACGATGGCCGAGCATGAATTATGCGAAACGATGTCCCACAATATCGGCGCGAAAGCCGCCAATCTGGCCGGGAAAACCCCATTGCCGGAACTGGCGGCGCTGATCGACATGTGTTCCGTGGTAGTAGGAAACGACAGTGGCGGTACGCACTTGGCCGCGGCGCTGGCGACCCCGGTGGTCTCGATTTTCGGCCAGACGGATCCCGCCGTGACCTGTCCGCGCGGCAAACATGTCCGCATTATCGCGGCGGCAACCGCCGCGGCCAACCGGCGTATAGACCGCGAAGCGCCGGCCGCGCAAGCGTTGCTGGCCGCCATCTCAGTGGACACCGTGTTCGAGGCCGCCATGGCGGTCATGAATGAATCCCGACATGAAGGGTAGACGATGAAACGCGACAAATTATCGGTGTGTATTACCGCCTGCGATGAAGAAGATAAAATCCGTAACTGCTTGCAAAGCGTTGCCTGGGCTGACGAGATTGTGGTGGTCGACAGTTATAGCAGGGACAGCACCATGGATATCTGCCGCGAGTTTACCAATCGGGTTTATCAACACGAATGGTTGGGATATATCGGCCAGAAAAATCTGGTCAAGAAAATGGCAAAGTATCCCTGGATTTTATTTATCGACGCCGACGAAGAAATCTCGCCGGAATTACGGCAACAAATCCTGGACGAATTCGAGTCCGGGCGCAATCGCGAGGTAGATGGTTACGAGTTCGCCCGCAAAGTACGCTACATGGGCCGCTGGATCAAGCATGGCGAATGGTATCCCGACTACAAAATGCGGTTATTCCGGAAAGATCGCGGCGTCTGCGCCGGCAAGGAACCGCATGACCGGATTACCGTGCCCGGAAAAGTCCAACGGTTGAAAGGCGACCTGTATCATTATACCTACGCCAATATCCACGAGCAACTGGATACGCTCAACAAGTTCTCCAGTATCACGGCACGCGACAAGTTCAACAGCGGCATGCGCTTCCGCTGGCGCGACCTGTTGTTCCGGCCGGCTTTCCGTTTCGTAAAAGCGTATTTGATGAAACGGGGATTTCTGGATGGCGCGCACGGTTTTGTTATCGCCGTATGTTCGTCATACGGTGTTTTTATCAAATACGCCAAGCTGATGGAGTTATGGCATACCAG
>PWZG01000426.1 GCA_003567575.1 PVC group bacterium
CCCCTACTTATTGTGGTGGCCGACAAATGGTGGGAATCAATCCGGTGTCATCCCGAGCTTGTCGAGGGATCTGCGTCCGTCGCGGAGTGCCGAGATTCCTCGACTTCGCTCGGAATGACAATGTTTTTCGAGTTGTTTCCGCGGAATTATCGGACAGCACACTAGCATGTTTGCATAAAAAACAAGAAGATTTATGCGTAACTTATGAATGGAATCGAGTGTCGGGTGTCGAGTGTCGCGTGTCGGGTTGTTTCCGGAAAATGATTTGGCGCAATCATCGCTGGGCTTTATGTGGCGCATGTCGCCTGCCGCCACGGCAGACAAGGCCCGACGTGCGCCGGGGAAGTCGACCTTGGGCCCGGACTTCGCCCTCCGGGCACCGGCGGGTACGAGAGGTCGGGCCATGGGATGCCGAGGTCGGGCCGACCTCGGCCACAAAGCGCCGTAAACTTGATCTCCGCGAAGCGATGCCTTGCTTAACTTCGGTGTCCCTACACTTCGTGCGCCACCAGCCAGATGCCGACCTCGGGCCGAGGCCGGCCACATTTAGCGCAGAAACAGCTCGTTTCGCAACATAACTCAGAACGTAACATAACGTGATAAAGATCGGGACGATGATCTGCGAAACCACGCAAAAATATGAAAATCCAACGAACAGTCTCTAAATTCGCATCCTGGCTTTCACTGATCCGGTTGCCTAATTTGTTGACCGTACCCGGCGATCCGATCGCCGGTTTTTTGCTGGCATCGGCCGCGCTTTTTTCAGGAACGTGCCTGCCTTCGGATGCAGGCGCCGGATGGATCGGCGGCTGGGAATGGGGCAGGGTGGCGACGGCTGTGCTGGTGGCGCTGTTGCTTTACATGCATGGCTTGATTCAGAACGATTGGTTCGATATTCGCGAAGATCGTTCACTCAGACCGCACCGTCCCTTGCCGTCCGGGAATGTCGGGTTTCGCATGGCGAGGATGGTTTGTATTGTTCTGGCAATCACCGCGATTGCCATGGCCGGCTTGATCGGCCGCGATGCCGTGTTGCTGGCCGCGACGCTGACGGCGGCCGTTTTTCTGTACAATGGTATACTGAAGAACCATCGTTTGCTGGGACCGTTGTCGATGGGATTGTGTCGCGCCCTGAGTTTGCTGCTGGGCGCGGCGGCGGCCGGTGGAGGGACACGACTAGCGGCCGCGCCGGTGTTGGCGGCCGCCGCGTTGCTGGGGCTATACGTGGCCGCGGTCACATTTGTTGCCGCGGGCGAAACGCAGGCAGCAGCGCTGGGATTACGTCGCTGGGGACCGGCCGTTGTTTTGGCAATTGGTTTTGGCCTTATCGGTTGGACGGCGTTCGACGCCGGTCTCGCGGCATGGCCGTACGCGTTAGTATTGGGATGGCCAATGAGTTTATGGGCGGGTTGCGTCGGGTATCGGCTTGGCGCTTACACGCAACCGGAGCGGATTCAGGCAAGTGTGGTACGATGGTTGCGAGGGTTACTGTTTTTGCAGTGCGTCCTGGCCGCTATCGGGTGGGGATGCTTGGTTGTGCCCGGCGTCATGTTTTTGCTATTATGGCTGTTGCACGGACGGCTTGCCGCAAGGTATGCCTGTACATGACCCGTCAGGAAAGAGCGCCGATATGTTGTTAGCCCATAAAAAGATGCTCGTTATTCAAGTAGCAGCCCTGTCGCATGACACGGCGCGCGGCCTGGATCTGGATATACCGTTTCATGCCGCTAAAAGCGTGTTTCCGGCGGTTACCTGTACGGTACAGGCTACCATGCGCACAGCCATGTTGCCGGCGGTGCACGGCGTTGTTGCCAATGGACGCTATGATCGGACGCTGCGCAAAGTCATGTTCTGGGAACAATCGGCGGCATTGGTCGGCGGCACCCGGATCTGGCGCGATTTCCGGCGTGCCGGCGGCCGGGTGGCCATGCTGTTCTGGCAACAGAGTATGGGTGAAGAGGTAGATCTTTTGCTGACGCCCGCGCCGATACACCGTCACGGCGGCGGGATGGTCCAGGACTGTTACGGTCGGCCGGAAGGATTGTATGCCGGTCTTTGCCGCCGGCTCGGCGGACCGTTCCGGTTGCATCGTTACTGGGGGCCGGCGGCATCCGCCCGGGTCGGCGATTGGATTGCCGGAGCGACGGCGTCGGTGATTGCCGATCCGGCCGCTTGCCCGCATCTTTGCCTGACGTATCTGCCGTCGCTGGATTACGATTTTCAACGTTTCGGACCGTACCATCATCGCGCGCAGCGTGCCGTTGCGCGTTTGCGGCGCCAACTCAAGTTGCTGCTGGCGACCGCCGCCCGCAACGGTTATGATGTGACGGTCTTCGGGGATTATGCCATCGCGCCGTGTACCGGTCCGGCGGTTTTCCCGAACCGTATCCTGTGCCGGTCCGGTTTAATGAAAACACGTGACGTTCGCGGACGCCTGTATGCGGATTTTCATACCTCGCGTGCGTTCGCCATGGTCGACCACGAAGTGGCGCATATCCATGTCGCGAACGAAACCGATATCGATCTCGTGCGCCGGACATTGGAATCGGTTGACGGCATAGGGGATGTGTTCGTTCCGGCGGCGCGGGATGGGGCCGGTATCCGTCACGATAATGCCGGTGAACTGGTGGCGGTCGCGCAGTCCGGCCGTTGGTTTGCCTATCCCTGGTGGACAAAAAATCGTAATGCCCCGGACTACGCGACCCATGTCGATATTCATAATAAGCCTGGATTCGATCCCTGCGAACTGTTCTTTTCGTTTTACCCGCTCGGTATCAGTCAGGATACGCGACGTATCCGCGGCACGCACGGGCGGATCGATGACGGCCGGGAAATCGCTACCGCCTCAACGGTGGCATCATTGGCGGCGCCCGGCAGTTTGCCGGCATTGGCGCACGGTTTAAAGGACTGGTTGAAAAATTGATGAACGATTTGCCAACGAACGATAAAACCCGCTTTGCCGGGGAACGAGACAGTGTTTATGCGCAGCGGTTCACGGTCGAATTCGAGTATCCGGTACATTTCACGACGGGTCTGTTCGATACCGATAACGAGCTACTGACCCGGACATTGGACCGGCGGGGTGGGGACGGTGTGCGCAAAATACAGGTATTCATTGACAGCGGCCTGGCTCATGCACGGCCGGATCTTGTGCGATCGGTGAAAGCCTGGTTTGCCGATCGCGCTGAACGGTTTCAACCGGCTGCGGCGCCACGCATGGCGCCGGGCGGCGAGCCGGCAAAACACGGATGGAAACATGTCCGCGCGGTGATGCGCACGCTGGGACGTTTACATCTCGATCGCCATGCGGTGGTAATCGGTATCGGCGGCGGCGCCATGCTTGATATGCTGGGTTTGGCAACATCGCTTGTTCATCGAGGTCTGCGGTTCGTCCGCCTGCCGACCACAACCCTGGCGCAATGCGATGCGGCTGTCGGCGTCAAAAACGGGATTGATGCGCACGGCATGAAAAATTTCGCCGGCACGTTTGCCCCTCCATTCGCCGTTATTGCAGATTTCGATTTTTTGAGTACCCTGTCGCAACGCAACTGGATCGGCGGCGTCGCCGAAGCCTTCAAGGTTGCCGTTATCAAGGATGCCGGTTTTTTTGACTTTCTGTGCGATCACGCCCGCGCGCTCGCCGTCCGCGACGGACCGGTAATGGCCGGCGTTATCCGCCGCTGCGCGGAGATTCATCTTGATCATATCCGGCTGGGTGGCGATCCGTTCGAATGCGGATCGGCGCGACCGCTCGATTTCGGGCATTGGGCCGCGCACCAAATCGAATGCATGAGCGCATACCGTGTGGGACACGGACAGGCAACCGCGATTGGCATGGCTATCGATTCGCACTACGCCATGCAGACCGGACTGCTGTCAGAAGCGGAATTCGAACGTCTCGTAGCGGCGCTGACCGATTGCGGACTGCCGCTATGGGATACTTGTCTTGAAGAACGTAACCAATGCGGACAACGGCAGGTCTTGGCGGGCCTGGAAAGCTTCC
>PWZG01000074.1 GCA_003567575.1 PVC group bacterium
ACTGGGGCGACCGCGTCCGGCTGGAACAGGAACGTATCGGCTTCGAATACCTGCGCGCGGCGCTCCGGAATCCGGCTTTACCTCATTAGTGCCTTAAACTCACGAAACCGCCATGAAAAACAAGAAAACCATTATCTCCCTCTCCCTCTGGGAGAGGGCCGGGGTGAGGGTTGGCGAAGCCATTAAATATCTTGGACAAAACAAACGGCCACTTCAGTCACCCGCGGCGTACCGCACCCGCAGGGTGCGCTCAGTCTCAGTCGATATTGCAGCCATGGCCCCTGAAACGCCCAGTCGGACAAATCCTGACCACTCACGAAAACCGGATCTGACCAATCCGTCTGGCGCACGTCTTCAGGACTGTCACCCTGCCGCAGGCACAGGGCTATGCGGCAGTGAGCAGGCATCTCTGCCGTCCAGCGGACCAGACTCACCCGGCTGTTGTCCGGCATCTGGCAGATCTCCGACTCGTAGTATTCATGATCGCTCCGGTCCATGATGTTGCCCGGATCGACAATGCTCATGCCATGCGGGCCGGACGTTGGCAGGATTGTTTTCCCTGATTCACTCAGACCATCCGGTCCGCCCCAGAGCACAAATGATTCCGACAGATGATTGCCGAATTTCTTGTGACCGGCGATCGCCAGGTCAGCGTAGCCATCACCGTTGAAATCGCCGGCCACGCACCCGGATCCTGAATGGTTGAAGACAGGCCGGCGGTTGTTGACGCTGTAGAGACCTCCCGGACGGCCATAATAGACGTAGGTCAGGATATCCCGGCAGCGCCCGTTATGGTATGCCGAACCAAACAGGTCCAGCACACCGTCGCCATTGAAATCACCGACCGTTACGGCATTGGCGCAGGAAGCCGGAAGCTGCGTCTTGCGATGCTCCTGGTAGCCGTCCGGGCCACCCCAGTAAATCGTGATGTACGACTCGTATTTCCCCGCGGGCGTCTTGCCGATCGACTGGTGGCCTGCAAGGATAAGGTCCAGATACCCATCGCCATCCAGATCAGCGGCGTTGGCGGAGGCAACACCGTCCGCGGCAAGTCGCTGCATGCGCTGGACGGAAAAGCCGTCCGGTCCACCCCAGAGTATATAGCAATACGGTCCGCTGATCTGGGAAACAAACAAGTCAAGCCAGCCGTCCTGGTTGAAATCAGCGCTGAAAAGCCAGCGCGTTTCGCCAAATTCTTTGTAGATTTCAGACTCCTCAGCGGACATGGCGTTTATGGCGGCCGCCTCGCCATCGATTTCGCCGCTCATGTGCGGCGGACGATAATCGACCGCCTCCGGACCGAGGACGATCCGGGTCGGATGTTCCAGGTCGAATCCGTCCGGTCCGCCATGAAAAATGCTGATCATGCGGTTATGGAAGCCGCCGGTCGCGATATCCAGATAGCCGCAGCGCCGGAAATCGCCGACGATACAACCATGGCTCCTTACCGTCGGGATAATCACACGCCGGTCAGGATCAAAACCGTTCTCCGCCTGCAGGTAGAGAAAGGAACCGGGATCCAGGTGCGGTGCGTTCTCGGCGCAATTCGATATGAGGATATCCACCAAACCGTTGTCATTGGCATCAAACATCAGGCCATCGACGGCAGCCCATCCGGGCAGCTCGATTTTCCGGTCAGGCTGAAAACCGTCCACGCCGCCCAGATAGATGGCAACAGATTCATCGCCGCGCACCCTTCCGGTCTCATGGTTGAGCACGGCAAGCCGCAGACAGCCGCGCTTATCTGGATACCCGGCAACAATCCGCATGGCGTCACCGCTGGACAGAGACGCGATTGTCCGCGGCCGGTGATCGGCGGCAAAAGACAAAACTAACGATTTCGTGCTGCGAAAGGCGCCCGTTCCGCCCTGACAGAGCACCAGCCCATTTCCACTCCCCCCGTGAAGGGGTATGACCAGGACATTCTGCGCCGATACTGAAGGGATGCTGGTTTTGCGCCTCTCATCAAAATGCCCGCTTTGATTCCAGAAGACAAGCGACGCTTCGGTCCGGTCAATTTTGTGGCAGACAGCGACTGCCAGATCGTCCAGACCATCCTGGTCCAGATCGCCGGCCGCAACCGCCAGGGCATGGGGGCAGGCCCATGAAAAAGCCAGATGAACGGAGCGGTCTTCGCCGCAAGTATAGAAATAGATGAATTCCGCGTCAGCCCGGAAGAGGTACTGGCGGCCATCGATTGTTACGACGCTGGGCCGCCAGGTGCGGTCGATGTTTTTGCGTCCGGGTGTAGAAGCGGCCCGGCTGTCGCCGATATCGGATTTCCCGAAAACCGTTGTTTTTCGCCCGGGAGAAATGCCCTCGGCGCCGCCCCAGAAAATCTGGGCCGATCCGTCGGAAAGCTTAACGTACAAATCAGTAAACCCATCGCCGTCCAGGTCTGCCGCCGCAATGGCATGAGCCGCGATCGGCAGGTCGGTGTACGACGGTGCGTGAAATCCAACATCCGTCTGGTAAAAAATGCGCAGCCGGCCTGCGCAGACAAAAGCCAGGTCGACGTTGCCGTCTCCATTGAAGTCGCCTGCCGCCACACCCGTGGCATTCGGCGCGGGCAACTCCATTTTGTATTTTTCACTCAATCCGTCCGGATTGCCAAAATAGATGATGGCGGTGATATCGTTATGCGCCCCGTCGTTCTGGCAGGCAAGGACCAGATCGTCGAATCCGTCGCCGGTTATGTCGCGGAACAGGCCGTCATAAGTGCCGTTGGAAGGCAGTTCCGTAAAGGCGTCTGTCTGAAATGGGCTTGAATACAGATAAACCGGCGGGCGTTCGCCCATGCTCTGTGAATTGGCAAACAGAAGGTCAGGACAACCATCCGCGTTGACATCAAACTGATAAATGCGCTGCAATACACCCTTGGCGGACACATACAGGTTCTGGCCGCCGTTGCCCAGCCTGCCGCGCATAAAACCGGAAAATCCTTGAGTAATCCATTCCACGTTGTGATTCCTCTCCTTTTTACATCAGGTGAAGATAGATGAATGCCGCATTTGCAAAGGGTAACCTTCGCTTCGCTCGGTTGCTTTCAGAAATATCATATCAGGCCGCAAGCGATCGTTCAATGTCGATTTCTCGAATTTCGCCGATTGAAAAGACCAAAATTATTTTTCGTGCACGTTGTTCATGATTCGAAATAAATGTCCCACTTGGCCGAAATAGATAAGCGATTGTCCGAAATAGACATTTTGTTTTTTGGAACAAACGCCTATAATTTAGAAATCACCCAGAAAAGATTTGACAACAGAGGGGCAGAAGCAGTATGAACGCGGCAACAAACAACAGGAGAGAGAACATGATGATGCGAACCGGCAGCAGGAAGAGAGCTTGGACAGCGATTCTAACGTGTTGGGTCGGCGGCGCTCTGTGGGCGGGAGCGGCCGCGGGCGCCGACTTGACGATTGCCGCGGGCGGCCGCACCGACGCCGTGATTTGCCTGTCGGCGGAAGCCGCGGGGCAGGAACGTCAGGCCGCGGAAGATTTGGCGCGTACCATCGAATTGATGAGCGGCGCGCGGCCGGCGATCGTGACCGACCCCACGGCGATTGCCGCGGCGTTGGGCGAAGACTTGCCGGTGTTCGTGCTGGGCGAGCTGGCGCTGGACACGCTTCCGGCGTTGCGCGAGGCGTTGCGCGAGGTGGTCCCCCCCACGCGGGTACGGCGGGAAGGCGACGCCATCGTGTTGCGACGCGACGGCAATCGCGTCTACCTGGCCGGAATCAACGAGCGCAGCCACTATTTCGCGGTCACTCGGCTGCTGAACCGCTGGGGCTGCTACTGGTACATGCCGACCGCCTTCGGCGAGTGTATTCCCGAGCGGCCGACCTTGACGCTGAGCGATTTGAACGAAATTCATGCCGTTCTTCTATAGACCGGTGAAAGCGGAGGACTAGCGTGAAGCGCGCGCATCGCGTGGCAACGACAACCATACGGCGAGGGCCAAATCCGTTCCGTGTCGAGATTCAGGGCGAAA
>PWZG01000126.1 GCA_003567575.1 PVC group bacterium
CCGTCTCCAGATGTTGGCTGTTGTATATTTAATTTCAATGGTTTACGAATGTTCTCTCAAACAAGGTAACAGGGAGACCGTTTCCGTCGATTCCCGTCGATTCCCGTCGACACCTGTCGACAACCATCGGCCCGAGCACATAACTCCGACACCCGACGCCCCGGCGATTCTTCGCCGCTGGCGAAGATGGGTTAGGCATTGCATTCCTTGCCGGAATTTGCTTAAATATTGGCTGTGATGAATGGTGAACCGATGGGAGCCGACGCCCTAGGGGCGAATGGCACTTAGATAAGGTCACAGCGCATGAGACTGAATATCCAATATCCAACACGGAATGTCCAAGTAAGAGGTGAGCGAAACAAGAGAATGGCCGGCCAACGGCTCCTCCATTCACCATTGTCGCCCACTTGGAAGTTGGATATTCCGTGTTGGATATTGGATATTCTATTCCGTCCCAAACCGGTCTTATCCAAGTGCCATTCCGCCGCTAGTGCCGTCGTTCATGATGAGCATGAAAAAGATGAAAAAATATCTTAAATATATCATTCTGGCGTTGCTGGTGGCGTGGACGTTTGCTACGCCGCGAACACCGGCCGGCGTTTCCTCGCTTTCGGCGGAGCCGCATTACCCGCGTATAGTGCGTGCGGTCACACGAATGATGCCCGTGCTGCATTTGTATAGGATGCCGGTTGATGAAGCGTCGCTGACGGAACGAACCATCGACGAGTATTTGACCTCGCTTGATTTTGATCGCGCTTATTTCTTGAAATCGGATATCGAACGTTTTCGCGCCAAAGGCGACAATCTGCTTGACGAGATGCGAAAAGGCGACGTTCAGTGGGCGTATGATGTCTTTGACACATTCAAGGAACGCGTCAATGAACGCATCGATTGGGTCGAAATTCTGCTTGGTAAAGGTTTCGATTTCGATCGCGACGAACACTATGCCTGGAAACGGCGGCAAGCCGCATGGCCGCAAGACAAGGCGGAACGTGATGAATTATGGCGACGCAAGATAAAACACGAAGTGCTCGGACGCATGGTGGCCGAGCGTACCCGTGAATCCGATGATCAAACCAACGATAACGATAACGACGATAACGACGATAACGATAACCATAACGATGATGATGATAAGGATAAGTATACCCGTGATCCCGGCAACGGCGGTGATGCCGATGCGGAACATGACAAGACGGACGCCGAGGCCGACGCCAACGCCGAGGCCGATGTGGATGCGGAGGATACTGGCGAGGTCGTCGATCTTGATACGACACCCGAGGAATTTATCCTGAACCGTTACGAGCAATACCGGATTGTATTGCAGGATCATGAACCGGAGTGGGTGCTGCAGAAGTTTTTGTCGGCCTTCAGCCACGCCTTCGATCCGCATTCCGACTATATGTCGGCCAGCGCCGATGAGGATTTCGATATTAACATGAGTTTATCTCTGGAGGGTATTGGCGCGCAGTTGACCAGCGAAGACGGCGCGGCGAAAATCGTCAACATTATACCTGGCGGACCGGCTGAGCGTGACGGTCGTCTGCAACCGGGCGACAAAATCATTGCCGTAGGGCAGGAGGGCGATAAGAAACCGGAAAGCGTTTTGCATTGGTCGCTGACCCGTACGGTGCGCCGTATTCGCGGACCCAAAGGCAGCAAGGTAACCCTGCTGGTGATTCCCGCCACGGATAAAACCGGTAGTACGACGGTGACGATCGAGTTGACGCGCGACGAAGTCCGGCTCGAAGAACAGGCTGCCAGCGGGGATATCCTGGATTTCGAAATCGAGCCGGAAAAAACAAGGCGTCTGGGCGTTATTACGTTGCCAACGTTTTATTTGGATGTCCGCGGCCGGCGCAACAATGTTACGGATTATCGGAGCTCGACACGTGACGTGCGCAATCATGTCGTCAATATGATCGAGGAAAACGTCGAAGGACTCGTTTTGGATTTACGCGCCAATGGCGGTGGCTCGCTGACGGAGGCCGTTGAAATGACGGGTTTGTTCCTTAATGCCGGTCCCATCGTTCAGGTCAAGGAACGCCGCGGCGTCCAGGTGTTGCGTGATCAGGACCCCAAGGCGATCTATGACGGACCGCTGGTGATCCTGGTCAGCCGGCTAAGCGCGTCCGCATCCGAAATCCTGGCCGCCGCCCTTCAGGATTACGGGCGTGCCGTGATCGTCGGCGACTCCAAAACACACGGCAAAGGGACCGTTCAAACGGTGCTGCCGCTGGATCGAAGCGATCCTCGTATGGGCTCGCTGAAAGTTACCGCGGCCAGTTTTCATCGCGTTAACGGGCAATCGACACAGAAACACGGCGTAAGCTCGGACATTACTATTCCGTCAATGCTCGAGACGATGGAAGTCGGCGAGGAATACCTGCGGAATCCCATTCCTTGGTCGCGCGTAGATCCGGTTCCGTTCAAGTGGTTTGCGGATTTATCCGATGAAATACCAGTTTTGCGCGAACGTTCCACCGAGCGTATCGAAGGATGCGAATCGTGGCAGTCGCGCATGGAACTGCTCGAAAGGGTGCGCGCCGTTCGCGAGGCAGATACCATTTCCCTTAACTTGGAAGAACGGCTGCGAATGTCCGAAAAGGAAAGAGATTTGCGCCGAAACGAATTGCGGCGGCAAACCACGAATAACGATAACGATCTGGATCTGGAAAGAGATGCGGTACTGCGCGAAGCCTTATACGTGCTGGCCGATTGGATCAATGTCCGGTGAACCATAAACCGCTGAACCGCTGAACCGTGAACCATAAACCGTTGAACCGTTGAACCATAAACCGTTGAACCGTTGAACCGTGAACCGTGAACCGTTGAACCGCTGAACCGTTAACCCTGAACCAACAATGAATAAAAAGTGAAACCTGGAAGAGAAATAAACATGCCCATAAAATTCTGGAAAATGCACGGTGCGGCCAACGATTTTATTCTCGTTGACGATCGCGAACAGCGATTCCCGGTAAATGACCGGGAATTCATCGAACGCATGGCGCGGCGTCGAACCGGAGTAGGGTGTGAAGGCGTGATCCTGATACAGCCTTCGGAAACCGATCATTTTCGTATGCGATTCTTTAATCCCGACGGAGGCGAAGTTGAAATGTGCGGCAACGGCGCGCGGTGTATCGCGCGCCTGGCCGCGGATATCGGCGCCGCTCCCGCCAAAATGACTATTGCGACGATGGCCGGAAAATTACGCGCTGAAATCAGCGAGTGCGGCCGCGTAAAATTGTGGATGACCGAACCGGTAGACTGGAGCATGCAGCAGCATCTGTCGGTGGATGGCGAGGATATCTTATGCCATTCCGTGAATACCGGCGTTTCGCATGTTGTCGTTGCCGTGGACGATTTGGCGGCGGTCGATGTCGGACGGATGGGACGCGCCATCCGGTATCACAAAGCCTTTTCTCCAGCAGGCACGAATGCCAATTTTTTCCAGCCGACCGGTCCTTCGTCGGTTGCCGTGCGTACCTATGAACGCGGCGTGGAAGCAGAGACGATGGCCTGCGGAACCGGGATTGTGGCTACCGGTCTCGTGGCCGGCCGCCTGGGGATGGTGAAACCACCCGTTACCCTGCTTAGCGCCAGCGGCCATAATCTCACGGTCGATTATCGCTTGACGGATAACGGCGCTGATAACGTGACGCTGGAAGGCCCCGCGGAATACGTTTTCAAGGGTGAGATGGTAGGGGAATAGTGAATCAGGTGTCGATTGTCTCTGAGAACACGCGAAGCGGGTACCTTTGTCGCTTTGTCGATCACGATTTCGACGAGGTGCGAGACAAGGTGCGAGACTTATGTTGCGCGTAACATAACGGGACAACGATGGATGAGGGATTATCTCATATCCCGAAAAATCTGATTTAGCTTCGAAATCACGAGGTGCCTCTTCAACCCTGAACCCCTGAACCGTGAACCCCTGAACCGTGAACCCCTGAACCCCTGAACCCTGAACCCCTGAACCCCTGAACC
>PWZG01000464.1 GCA_003567575.1 PVC group bacterium
AATCAGCCCGGCGTCAGCGAAATCCGGGTTGCCGACGGTGTCTATGGGTTGACCAACCAAATCGAGTTGAATACACGCTCCGGCATTACCGTTCGCGGCGGATACGATGCCGCGGCGGGCACGCATGATCCGGACAATCAAACAACGATCCTGAATCAAACCATGACCGAACAACGGGTCATCCGGATGATTGATCTGGCGGATTGCCGGCTGGAGCATGTCACGATCACGGGCGGTTATACCAGCGATTATGGCGCCGGCATCTGCTCGCGTAATTCTGACGTGACGCTGGTCAGTTGCGTGATCAGCAACAATGTACTGGCGAACAGTGGACACTCGCATACCCTCATGGAAGGCGGCGGACTATATGTCAACGGCGGTTCGTTTGTCATGTTGACCAATCGGGTTGAAAACAACAGCGTATGGATTAATGGCGGCAACGGCCGTGGGTCGCGCGGTGGCGGCATTTATCTTGCCAACGGTAGTTTACTGGTCAGCCACTCGATGATCGTCAGCAACGTCACCGAATTTTATATTCATGGTTCTCCGACTTCAACGAGCGCCGGTATAGGGCATGCCTCCGGCAGCGCGTTGACGATTCGTAACTGTTTGATTGCGTTCAACGAAAATCGCCCTAATAATATTAATCATGCCGAGCGAGCCGGTCCTGGCGCCGGGGTGGTTCTGGAAGCCGGCGGGGTGATCGAGAACAGCACGATTGTGGGCAACCACACGACATCCGAAACGCCGGACGGCGCCGGTTTGCGGGTCGATGGCGGCAGCGTCACCAACACCATCGTCTGGGCTAACACCCGCGCGGAGGAGATAAACGATATCGGTTTTGGCGCCAGTGCCGGCGAAGCGAACCACGTGTTCTACAGTCTCGCGCCGGAACTGACGCAGACCGCGGCCCCGAATCATAACTTGGCGGACGATCCGCTGTTCCTCGATTCGGATGCCGGTGATTTCCGGCTGCAACACGGGTCGCCCGCCATCGATACCGGGATCAATCAACCGTGGATGATTGGGACGGTCGATTTGGTCGGTCTGCCTCGGATTATGAAGGGAACCGTTGATATGGGTTGCTATGAAACGGTTCCGCCGCGCGGGAGCTTGTTTATGTTCCGATAACCCGGCGACGCCAAGTCAGTCCCTAATCCTGGAACTTGCATGGATGCCCCTTCAGACTTCCTGATCCGGCCGGAAAATACGTTGGCACATATCTCCGGATGTGGCCGACCTCGGCCCGAGGTCGGCTGTTTCCGAGGCGCACGTCGGGCCGACATGCGCCACATAAAACCAGCGATGATTGTGCCAAATCATTTTCCGGAAACAACCCCAAAACACCCGTCGAGGTCAGGAAGTCTGCCCTTCATCACTCCGTGTCGGCTCTCTGTCGTTTCCGGGCGTGGTTGCCAGACCGTGTTCCGGCGTAGACCGTTGGCGGGCATCCGATTCTCTTGTGGAAAAGACGGCTGAAATGAAAGACGGATTCAAAGCCCACGTTGGCTGCGATCTCACTGACGCTCATCTCGCTGGCGCTCAATAACCGTTGCGCTTCTCGTAAGCGCAGTTCCTGCTGATAGGCCATCGGGGTCGTGCCGAAAGCCTTGCGGAAAGCTCGGCATAGATACTTCGGCGACAGTGATGCAATCGACGCCAGTTCCCCGAGGTATAGGGATTGATCGTAGAAACGTTCGATTTTGATGCGCACGCGCATTAAGGGAGGATAGGAGTGCATACTGTCATCGACATCCGGCGCATAGACCGATTGCACCAGGAAACAGAAAATCTCGAACATGGCCTTGTAGGCCGCAAAAGAGTGAAACATTCCACGCGGGGTCATGGTGTTCCTGTAATCCGCCAATAGCCGAACGATGTCGCGCGCCGGTTTTTCCGACAATTTTATCGGAAATGGCCGCGCCGACAAAGGTTCTCCCGACCATGCCGCCAGGAGTTCGTGAAAAGGCAAATATGCATGTGTCCCATCCGGCTTGACCATCGTGAAACCGATGCACGAGGATCGAACGTCCCGCCGCCCGTCTTCATCTTCGAGTGCAAGCGGCGTACCGGGATCGGCAAGCGCCATTGTGCCGATCTCGAATGGATGACGCTTTTCGCCGAGTCGGAGATGCCCCGTCCCAGCATTGCAGAACCAAATAAAATAGGACGACATTCCGAAAGTGCGCCCGAAAGATCCCGTCAGCATCGGCCACTGTGTCGGCTGATGCAGCAGAATGTCGCAGAGCTGATGCTGTGCCGCGATTTGTAAAAATCGAGGCGGCGATACCGATTGCGAAAGCTGAACAATACGCATGAAGGTGAATTTAGCGCAAACAGAGGTGAATTGCAAGCATTGCGTATGAACCGGGAATTGCGATACGATGATAATTGACTTGGTTTCGGCTATCTTTGCGCAAAGGACCGCAAGCACAAGGAGGTATATCATGCGGAGAAAACGCTGGGCTACAAGTGATCGGTTCGGAATCGTGGGGTCTGGAATTCTATTGGTCGGTTGGTTGCTGTCGGGTCCGGTATGGGCCGAGACGCGCGACTGGTATGTGGTCACCAATCAGGTCGCGGTTTCCGATGGTGAAAGCTGGGCAACGGCTTTTACGAACCTGCAGGATGTATTCGACGCAGTGAGTGACGGTGATAACGTTTACCTGGCGGGTCACGTTTTCCAAGGCGCGCCGGCGCCCGACATGTACGAGGTCTTCCGAATGGCAAACGTCACCAATATCCGGGTGTACGGCGGCTATGAAGCGCCTGAGGGGCTTGATCCCCAGGATTTGCCGGGGCCGCGCGACAGTGACCTCTGGTCGACCGTTTTGCGACGCGCCGACGGCCACGCACGGGTCATGACCTTGACGAGTGTTTCCAACGTTGTCTTCGAGCAGATCACGTTTCGTGACGGGCGTTGGACGACGGACGGCGCTTTTAATGCCGGTGGATTGTTCCTTGAAAACTGTCACGATCTCGTGTTCGACACCTGCAAGATCGTAAACAACTACATCAGCACCAGTGATTCGACGCACCGGGACGGCGGCGGCATGCTTTTAAGCGGCAGTACGGTTGCGCTGTACAACAGCGTGGTCAGTGGTAATACCAACAGGGCATCAAGCGGACACTCCGGGCGCCGGGGCGCCGGCGTGTTTGTCAATGGCACAAGCCGGTTGACGGTCAGTAACACCGTGATGCGCGCAAACCGGAGCAGGGCCAACGCAAACGGGAATTCATTCGGGGGAGCCGTTTACGTTGCGGGCGGCGGACATCTCGACATGCAAAAAAGCATCCTGGCCGATAACGTTTCGGAACGGCCGACAGCCGGTGCAAACAACCACGGTCGCGGGGGCGGCCTGTCGAACCACGGAACGGCCGTGCTGCGCAACGTTCTGATAACCGGCAATCGTTCCGATTACAACCGCGGTGACGGGATCTATTCCGAGGGCGCAGGCGCGAAGACCATTCTGATTAATTGTACGGTAGCCGACAACAACAACGGTCGCGGCCTGGAATACGTTTCCGGTGTGTTCGCCGTAACCAACACCATTGTTTGGGGGCATACGGACGATCTCCATAATTTCCCGACGGATGGCGACCGGTTGCCCGATGTCTGGTACTCCTGTATCGGGGATGGCCAGAACGATGGCGTGCAAGGCTGCACATCGGTTGATCCCTTGTTTGCCGATACGGTTCACTATCACTTGCAATCGACGGCCGGCCATTACACCAACGGCTATTTCAGTGGCGGCGATTGGACTGCATCCGGTTTTAGCAGCCCGTTGATTTCGCGCGGTGATCCCGATTCGGATTTCAGTAATGAACCCGAGCCGAACGGCGGACGAATCAATATCGGAGCATACGGCAACACGTCGGTTGCCTCCCAAATGCCGGACGACATGACCGCCCCGGAGGTCGCCATCGTATCCTTCTCCTCGGGGCGAAGCCGAACGATTGTAAGAGGCGGGATTCTTG
>PWZG01000523.1 GCA_003567575.1 PVC group bacterium
ATGGGTGGACGGCCGGATCGGAAATCGGTCGCCTTACGTCACGCCACCACGTTTGCCTTGCTACCGGAGATCGACCGTCCCCATCGCGATGATTCGCCGTTCGGCACCTGGGATTTCTGGGGTGGCCACTTCACCCCCAACGATCCGGAACTGATGGGGCCGGCCAAGGTCAAGATGGGTCTGCGTTACACCATGATGGCGCGCGGTGACAAAGACATCCTGGAACCCTACGGATTGCTGGACGGCCGTGACCAGATGGCTGCCGGACGGGGCGGCAACGCCGTGCCCGCCATGGTGGAGCGCTACGCGGAACGTGGCGACGGCAGTTACCCGCCGAATCTGATGTTGTTCCACGAAAACGCCATATCCGGACCGCATATTTCGCGTACCCCGGACGTTTTCACCGGCGCCGATCCTTATCAATTCGACGAAAACGAGCAGGAACGCTTCGACAACATGTGGAACGATGCCATGGCGGCCGCCGCCGATATTCGCGAGCATTTTCCCAACACCGAGATTTATTTCGGCAATGGAAATCCGCACTTGATGGAAGAATTCCTGCGCCGCGGATTCCCGAAGGAATTCTTCGGTTCACGCGGCAACGAGGCCGGCAGTTTCGGACGTATGCCGGAAACCCAGCCGCTGAACTGGGTGGCCAACAATGCCGGCCTGTTCATGGACCGCATGATCATGGATTATTACGGCTACGAAGACTCCCCGTTGCGCCAGAATTTCGAGATCACCTATCCCAGCACGAATCCCGGCAATCTGTCGCCGGATACCCAGGCGAATTATTTCATCCGTCATATCGTGCATTCGATGGCTTGGGAAATCCCGCTGATCCGGGTCGGTATGATGACCGATGTGGGTAATTCCTATTACCACAGTAACTGGGGTTCATCGGGATTCATGTTCGGTCTTCCGAATGTATCGCCCAAACCGGCGTATGTGGCCATGGCCACCCTGACCCAGCAATTGGACGGCGCGCAACTGCACCGCTTGATCGAGGCGCCCGATGCGCCGACGGTCTTTATGGTTGAATTCAGCCGCCGCGCCGGCGGTTATGCAACCGTCGCCTGGACGCCACGCGGATCACGCACTCTGTGGATCGGCGGCTCGCAACCGTCGACACCGCAAATTACGGACAAAATGGGGAATACCCGCGACGCCACCACCGCCGATGGCGGATTCGAACTGGAACTGAGTCCGTCGCCGATCTTCATCCGCTCGGAGGAACCGTTGGAAGATATCACGGCCGACCGGCCCGTACACCGCGGTCCGCCCGAGGACGATATCCCGTCACGTCTGGTGGATGCACTCGATGATTTGTCGGTATGGACTGTCGATGCCGAGCCTAACGTCCAACTCGAGGTATTCAACCATAAAGAACCGCGACGCAAGGGGAATTTCAATTATGACCTGACGCAGATCGAGGGTCCGGACGGCGAACCCGTAGTGGCCCTTGAAGTGGCGCCGCAATTCCCGGTGGAAGGCCGTCATTTTATGCGCGCCTACTCCGTGCTGCGGCATGCCGAAGGTCTGAATGTCGAAGGCCGGCCGACCGAAATCGGTCTGATGGTCAAGGGTAACGCCGGGTACGGCCGCGTAATCTTCGAACTGTCCGACGCCTCGGGCCAGAAATGGATCTCCATCGGCGCCGCGGCGCGCGGCGACCGTCCCAACCGCTGGCTGCAAGACTGGCTCGGCGCCGAGGAATTCGCCAAGATCGAGGGTTCGTTCCAGAGCGACTGGAACACCAACGATGTCTGGGGCCGCAGTGTCATTAATTTCGAAGGTTGGCGTTACCTGTCGATGCCATTGCCCGGCAATTATCCGGGCGAAGGCTATCACTGGCCCTACAGCAGCCAATGGTTTTACGACGGCGACGGCGTGGTGCATTATCCGCTGCAGGTGGATGCATTGATATTTACCGCACCGGAAAACGTACTCAAATTCACCAATTACGAGCCGCCTGCCGACTACGCCTTCCAAGTGCGGGACCTGCGCGTCAGCGACCGTCCGGTGGAGGATATCGGCCCGGAATAAAGGAAAAGTACCAGTAGCATCCCGTGGGGATGCAGAATGATGAAAGACTGGAATTTTGGAATGATGGAAAATTATGACAATGACCAATGCAACGCTTGATTTCTGGAAACCGTATCCGCTGGCAACCGACGAAAGTTTGTCATGGACTATCGGAGATTTTGTAATTCAGGTGCGTCACACTGCGCACGAATGGCAGATCGCGCGTCAGGATATCACTAAGCCGGACGACAGCGTATCATGGAAACGGTTCACTAGCGGCGCGGAAGAACGTATTGTGGAACCCGTCCCGGTCATGCCGGATCTATCCGTGATTGTCCGGCCTGAAGCGCCGATTCATCTGGCGCCGGAACATGAAGCCGTGTTTTTCGTCAGTATTCCGCTCTGGCTGAAATTGACCGCCGGCAACGATCGTTCCTTGGTTTTGAGCGATGAACCGCTGGTTAACCTTTCAAAAACCTGGTTCGGCGAGCCTACGAACGGCGAACTGTGCTATTCGCTGCGAACCCGTGCGCGTCGCGATAACGAAGATGATGCTTCCTCGACCGCGTCCCGGGCAGTATCCAAGGTCATCATGCGTAACGCGTCCAGCAGCATGCTGGAATTCGAGAGATTATGTTTACCCGCGAAACATTTGAAGGTATACCGGTCATCCAACCAATTGCGAGCGGACGACGTAACCCTTGTTTATGGAAAGGATGCGGTGAACCAGATTCGTATCAAGGGGCGTCCGGCGGAAGTAGAAACGGATACAGCGCCGCTTGGAAACGCGCGCGAAGAGTTGACCTCCGGTCACTTGCTTCAGCGCGGTTTCGGAAAGTTGCGCGCATTTATTCATTAGCTGCTAACAGGATTGACATTATGACAACATTGATATTATCGGTAATTCCACAATCGGGACCGGTATGGTTCGGCCAACTATTGCGGGCAGCGGTTCTACTGGCCGTCGGATATGTTGTGCTGGTTGCGACAAGCCATCTGGCACGCCGTTTGCTCACGAAACATCTGACACCGCAAGGCCTCATGATTACCCAGAAGATCGTGTTCTACGGAGGCATCATCCTGTTGTTGATCATGATTTTGCAGCAACTGGGATTTCAACTGACCGCGCTGCTGGGGGCGGCCGGAATCCTGGGCGTCGCCATCGGGTTCGCCTCGCAAACCAGTCTGTCAAACATTATCAGCGGCATCTTTCTGGTTTCCGAAAAACCGATGGCCGTCGGCGAAGTTGTCTCCGTCGGCAACACGACCGGTATTGTGCTTTCAATCGATCTGTTGTCGGTCAAACTACGCACGTTTGACAATTGTTTTGTGCGGATTCCGAACGAATCGATCATCAAGGGCGAACTGAAAAACTTCACCAGGTTCCCGATTCGCCGTTTCGATCTTAATCTCGGCGTGGCCTATAAGGAAGATATCGGCCGCGTCCTCCGTATCCTGAAGGAAATCGCCACCAGGAATCCTTACGTGCTGGATGAACCCGAACCGATGATTCTGTTTACGAAATTTGGTGATTCGTCGCTGGATATTTTCTTCGGCTCGTGGTTTCATGTCCCCGATTTTCTTAATCTGCGCAAAACGCTGTTACAGGAAATCAAGGAACGATTCGACGCCGAAAACATCGAGATTCCGTTCCCGCATACCACCCTGTATACCGGCAGTGTCAGCGATCCGTTCCCCATCCGGCTGGTTGACGGCGAAAAATCAGGATCGACACGCTGAAAAAGGTTTGCGGTGGGGCGTCGGCCCGTTTTTGCCTGTCGTCCCCGTCGTCGTCCTCGTCGACCGATTCACCATGTTCTCTCAGACAATGGTAAAGATTACGGCAAAGACAAAGAGGCATCCGTCTACCCCTCGTCTTTACCTTAATCTTTACCTTTGTCGGTCGCCTTTGCGATCATTGTCTGGGAGACTGAAAAGACAA
>PWZG01000261.1 GCA_003567575.1 PVC group bacterium
AAGAAAGAACGTATTCCGCTTGGAGCCGGCCGCCTGCCCGCCCGCGGCGGGTCCCCGGCCGGATGGGAAACCGTGACGACTATGCGAAGAAACGGCGGGGGATCCCGCCTGCGATGCAGTCGCGACGCGCCGCCGTCTCCAGATGTTGGCTGTTGTATGCAGAATTGCAATGGTTTACGAGAGTTCTCTCAGGCACCCGACACGCGACACCCGACACCCGGTTCGCGTTCTATCAAACGAGTCCGGTCCCCTGATTTTCGCGGCGAAAATCAGTTTTTTCGGGGATGAAAGAACGTATTCCGCTTGGAGCCGGCCGTCCCCGGCCGGATGGGAAACCGTGCGATCATGCGAAGAAACGGCGGGGGACCGCCGTCTCCAGATGTTGGCTGTTGTATAGCGAATTGCAATGGTTTACGAGAGTTCTCTCAGACGAGTGGGAGCCCCTGGGTGCGGCACCCAGGTTTTTCAGGATATGAGAGAATATCCAATATCCAACAAGGAATAACCAAGGATCAAGGGGAGCGAAGAATGCGCATTCAACAGTCGATGTGCTGCATCATTCGCACGTTTCGCGCACTTGGAAATTGGACATTCCGTGTTGGATATTGGGTGTTCTCCCCCCTGACGAGGGGCAGACGGATGCCTCTTTGTCTTTGCCGCAAGCTGGGGCCTGATCACGGGGCGTTGATTCCAGCCGCAGAATGACCGGCGACCCGAAGATCCGTGTCAGGCCAAGCCGGCGGCATACGGTCTCAACTTTCATGCTGACGGTCGAGACCCGTAACACGCGGTGCAATACCATGGGGAAAAAAAATTGACGGCGACATGCGGTCGGCATGAAACCGGTCTTGCCGTATTCGGCAACCACGTCGCGGGTCTTGAATATACGGAACGTCCGCGTCGTATTCTTTTCCCCGATCCGTTTTGCCCAAAAGAGTACGGGATACAATAGGTTGAAACTGTCGATCACGGGAAAATCAAGGATTACGGCGTGACGCGCCACACGCGCCGTTTCACCGACAAGGCGACGCCAGTCCTCGCTGTGCGTCATTAAACGAAAACTGATCACGATATCGTAACTATTGTCGGTAACCGGGAAATCCGTCAGATTCCCGACTCGATAACGGCACTGTCCTGAAGCCACCAGGCTTTCGACCTGCTCGCCGGCTTGCGGCGTACTGCCAAGAACGGTGACATCATACCCCTGCTGAACCAGCCGTTCAGTGTATTGGCCGTGGCCACCGCCGACATCAAGAATGCGCGCCCCCGGCCACGGATCCAGCAAGGCAAGCAGATGCCGGGCCTGCTCCTGGAGAAACCAAGCGCCGGTTTCACCTTTAAAGCGTTGCTGATACCGTTCGGACGCCGTCTCGACATCCGCCGCCGGCGCGCTTGCCGCAGCAGGTGTATCCGGTAAAGGAGCGCAAGACGGCTCTGACCGTGAAGAGACTTGAATTTTTTCTTTGAATATCATGCGTTTAATGCTCCCGATTCAAGGGTAACCTTCGCTGCGCCCCGCCCGCGGCCGTGGCCGCGGGCGGGGCGGCGGCTTCAAGCGACATCATAACAACTTGGCGCAGGAATTCAAGAACGCGTTGCGCCCGGACATTATCTGAGGCTCTTGCAAAACCTCCCTTTCATGCGGTCGGGACGGAGCCCGACCCTCCAGAAATCATGGCAAAAAGCCCGATCTTCAAATGGAGGGACGACCTCCGTGTCGTCCGCGGGAGGTTTTGCAAGAGCCTCTATCTAAAAAAACGATTGAATTATCGTATTGGGCTGATATCATGCCCTGTCGACAACCAAACCTGCCGCGAAAGTCACTCCTGTATGGACTTAAATCCCGTTCAATGGTCCGTTATTATATTCTGTGCCGTTATGATCGGGGTGGCAAAAACCGGCATTCCGGGGATCGGTATCCTGGCGGTATCCCTGATGGCGGCGATTCTACCGGCACGAATGTCAACCGGATTCGTCTTGCCCATGCTGATTATGGCCGATTTGTTCGCGGTCATCTATTATCGCCGCAAGGCCGTCTGGTCGCACCTCGTGCGCCTGGTACCGTGGGCGGCGACCGGAATCGTTATCGGCTGGCTGATCATGGAAAGAATTACCGATGCCCAATTGCAGCCGATTATCGGCGCCATCGTCCTGACATTGCTGATCGTGAACGCCTGGCGACGACATCGGCGCGACGCCGACGAAGCAATTCCGCATCAATGGTGGTTCGCCGCCGGAATCGGGCTGCTAGCCGGGATTACCACCATGATGGCCAATGCCGCCGGACCCATCATGATTATCTATCTCGTCGCCATGCGCCTGCCCAAAACCGCGTTTATCGGAACCAGCGCCTGGTATTTCTTCATGCTTAACTGGTTTAAAGTGCCGTTCAGCGCCAATCTCGACTTGATTACACGAGAATCTTTAATCGTCAATATCATGGTCATGCCGGCCATTGCAATCGGCGCCGTCATCGGAATCGTCGTACTGCACCGTATTCCTCAACGCTGGTTCACGATCACTGTCGAAATCCTGGCCACTATCGCCGCCGTAAAATTACTGCTCAATTAACTTAATCTTCTCACTTCTGGACATCGATTCTCAATATCGGTTATCAGTTTTGCGCTTTTTATCATTATTGACAGACTGCTGACGAGAATATGTGATGCTTGTGAGTGCTTAATTTGCGGGGTCAAGCACGATTTTAAGCGGTTTTAGCAATTATTTTGTGATTTTCCGAAAAGTTGGCACTAAGTCTGCTTATAATTATGGCAGGTTAGTACGTTTTTAGAAACTGGGCATGTTTGCCGCCCAAGAACCAAAAGGAGGAAGGCAATGAGAAAAAAGGGTTTTACATTGGTCGAGATTATGATCGTGGTAGCGATCATCGGGTTGCTGGCCGCAATCGCAATTCCGAACTTCATGAAATCGCGTGTGGCGTCACAAGCGACGACGTGTGTCAATAATTTGCGTCAAATCTATCACGCCAAAGAGCAGTGGGCGTCACAGGTTGGGGCAGCGCCGGGTGCGTCCGTCGAAAACGTAGCGGATGATCGCGCTGCCGTCGTCGAGTTTCTAGCCGGTGGCGAACCGAGTTGCCCGGTAAGAAACAGTTATGCGTACGAATTCACGATTGTCGGTCAGCATCCGCTGTGTCATTACAGCCAAATGGGTTGGGATGATTCGGAAGTCTGGCATGCGTTGCGCAAGAAACCCAGTGATCTCGTTGTCGGCGATCTCGGTTGGGTGACGTCAGGCGAAGGCGACGCAGATTGGTATCCGCCCGTGCAATTGGACGCGGATGGCCTAGAGGAAGCAATTCCTGAGGCAGACCTGGAGCTGAGAGAGGAAGGTTATGCGGTTGGACTGAATGACTAAACGTAAAACCGTCAATCATCCGACGGGACATCCTTAACGGTTAGTTCTCGTTGGATAATAAAAGATCGTCCGGCCCTGGAAACAGGGTCGGACGTTTTTTTTTATCATGTCATTGTCAGGTTTTTCAGGGATGAGAGAACGGTCGACGACGGCGCCGGTTACGGATCTTGCTGGCCACGGATGCCTCTCAATATCCTTTTGTGGCGTCTTTCGTGGGACGGGATGGCATCCCGTCCTACAGCGGCCGCAAATCGGTGGGCGAATGGTAGTTTACTCATCGTTCTCGTCCTCGTCCTCGTCCTCGATCCGTTTTCGGTGCAATCGGGAACGAGGACAAGGACCGTTCGCTTCGTTCACTGAGGACGATGAAGATTGAGAATTCCTCGCCTCGTAATCGTCGCCGTTCTCGTCCACCGATTTTCGCCCAGGTTTTCCCCGTTCTCTCAGACAATGGTAAAGATTACGGCAAAGACAAAGAGGCATCCGTCTACCCCTCGTCTTTACCCTAATCTTTACCTTTGTCGGTCGCCTTTGCGATCATTGTCTGGGAGAATGAAAAGACAA
>PWZG01000395.1 GCA_003567575.1 PVC group bacterium
CGTCGGTCAAAAACTTGGCGATCGGTCCTTTCCAGTCGGTTTCCCCGATCACCAGGTAGGCCAAACCGCGAGCCCCGTTTTCCTGGGCATACGCCACCAGGCGGTCATAGAAACTGCGGGGACGGTCCGCGATATCGGCCACCGGAATCGCGCGCACGGTTTCGCCGCGTTCGATGGCGCTGCTGAACGCCTTGAACCCGGCGCCTTTGAATACATCGGTAACATCCTGCATTTCGATCGGATTTCGTAAATCCGGCTTATCGGTACCGTAGCGGATCATGGCGTCACGATATGGAATACGTAAAAATGGCGGCTTATCGAGTGTATGCTCGGAAAACGCTTTAAACGTTCCGTGCAGTACATCTTCGATTACGGCAAAAACATCGTCCTGGGTGGCAAACGCCATTTCGACATCCAACTGGTAGAATTCGCCGGGCGACCGGTCGGCGCGGGCGTCTTCATCGCGGAAACAGGGCGCGATTTGAAAATAGCGATCGAAGCCGGCCACCATCAGCAATTGTTTAAACTGCTGCGGCGCCTGGGGCAATGCGTAGAAACAGCCGGGATGCACGCGGCTGGGCACCAGATAATCGCGAGCGCCTTCGGGTGAACTACTGGTAAGAATCGGCGTCTGGAATTCATTGAATCCGTGCCGTTGCATGCGCGCGCGCAGATCGGCGATCACGCGGGAACGCAGCAGGATATTGCGCTGCATCCGTTCGCGCCGCAAGTCGAGAAAACGGTACCGCAACCTGGTATCCTCGGGTCCGTCATCGTCGCCGGCAAGATAAAGCGGTAATTCATCGACGGCGCTTTCAACCGTCACTTGACTGACATGCAATTCGACCTGCCCGGTAGCCAGATCAGGGTTTATGGTTTCCGGAGCGCGGGCGGCGATCTCGCCGGTCACCGTAATAACAGATTCGAGTTTGAGATACCGGCACAGATCGAAATCTTTATTCTCGGGTTGCAGAACAATCTGGGTAACGCCGTAGGCATCACGTAAATCGATGAACAACAACTGTCCATGATCTCGTTTACGATAAATCCAGCCGGATAAACGGGCGGTTTGGCCAACATTATCGGCGCGTAACGCGCCACAGGTATGAGTGCGGTATGGGTGCATAAAAGAGGTTATAGGTTCAATGGTTCGGTTTGTCTTGGAACTGTATCGGGTAATATGTCGTTATTCTGAGCGAATCAGATTGTCAGGCGGTCTTGACGCCCGCCAAGTCAATCATCTTGGCTTGCACGGAATCAAGTACATAATCTCTTACGAAAGCGCTCGCGCGCAGAATCTCGATCCCGATCAGCTCCCCCTTTGCGTTAACTTCAGCCGTGACATTGGGACTGATTTCGAAACTCCCCGCCTCGTGATCATTCGAAATGGCGAGATGAAGCACATCGTCCTTCTCGAAATATGCCATTTGCACCTTACTCATGTCTGAACCTCCCTGATCTAACACGAAAGTTGATTTGCTGTCTTGTCGTCTGATGAACCGTCACCGGGGTCAATGCATCACCTTCGCGTTCATAGGGCGCCATGATCAGCCGGTCACCTTGCCGTCCCACAGCCACGAGGCTCCCCGTTGCCGTGTCCACATATCTCTCGCTGGAGTATCGCAAAATTCGCTCGACATCCGCAAGATCAAACCCGCGTAACTGGGCGCGAAATCGCATATAGTCCGTCCAGATTACCTGCGGGTCATCCATCGGTTCGCGTCATTATTCTTGTTTTTTATGCAAACATGCTTAATTAAGGCGCCTAATCACCCGCAACAATGGTTACCGGTGTTCCGAGCGGCAGCAGGGTGAACAATTCTTCGACATCATGGTTATGCATACGCACGCATCCGGCGCTTTCAGCTTGTCCGATGCTGTCATCATTCCAGGTACCATGAATTCCGTATCCGTGTGCCTCCTCTGTATCGCCGGTCGCTTTGATTGCCAACCAATGCGTACCAAGAATATTTTCCGGATCGCCGAATGGAATGGAGCGTCCATCGGGACGCCACCATACCGGTTCGGGAATACGGTCAGTGACTTCGAAGGTACCGATCGGCGTGCTGCCATACTTGCCGGTGCCCACGGCATAGCGCTTAAAAAAACGGCCATCGAGTTTGAGTACCAGATCGTTTCTCTCGATATTCACATGAACGGAAAACGGTTTATTGATCACCCGCAGACGCTGCCCGACCCGGATCAAATTCGGGTTTGCGATTCCGTTACCGCGTTGCACCAGTTCCGGCGTCGTTCCGTAATCTCTTGCGATACGCGCAATAATATCACCACTGCGCACCTGATGTTCGATTTTTTCGGGCATCGTGCGCGGAGTCATGACCATTTCGATATGCACCTTGCCCAGCAGGGTTTCGACTTCACGCCGAAGGGCGCCGTTGTCACCGGCAATCGCCAAAGCCTCGAACAACATTTCGCGCGCCGGATGATAGATCTCGTCGTCAACCATGGCGCGGGCTTCAGTGAGCATGGCGCGGACGGTGACGCGTACTTCGTCGGATACTCGTACGCCTGCCGGAGCGCGGCGTGCATCATCGGCCGATGCAACATAATTCGTTTCCGAAACCACCGCATCTTTGCCGACCGGCTCCATACGACCTGCCTTGCGGCGCGACCACAGTAAGTTGGCCACGATGAGTAGTATGACGAGTATCAGCAACCATAATATCCATGGTTTTCGTCCGCTGTATTCGAAGTTTTCGAAATCCTTGACTTGCATGCTATTCAACGCAGAATAAATCCCGTTATCTCGTTACCGTTGCCCGTCCGGTCCTACCGCATTAATCCGGCCGATTTTACCCGACGGTTCAACCCATGTTCCCGTCATGGAACGCGTAACGACCATGGGTGTTGCCACCTGACCAATTACGTTGCCTTCCTCGTCTCGCTGGGATATCAACTGCGTTCTCACGAGCGCCTGAAACGCGCCGACAATTTCTACGTGCTGCCCGTTCGACATGCCTTCCGCATGGAATGACACACGCTGTTCGCGGTTTCCATCGTCCGAGAAGCTTCCGTCCGTATCGACAGAACCCAGCCGGCCCTCGTAACGATGACCGGCATTATCGATCAAAGTCACGCGATTACCTGTATGCTGTACCGTCAACTGGTAAATGGGTTTCGTGCTGCCGGGAACCGAAGTCGTATCTTCTGACGGATCGAAACGCCAGGCGCCGATAACTGGCGTTCCGGCACTCAGTGGCGCTCCGAAATCGATGGACCAGGCGCCGGTTTGATAATTTATATTGCCTGATGCTCCGCTGCCCAATAGGCTACCATCGGCATCGGCGATCTGGTATCCACCGGCAACAATCGAAACGCTGCCGGGAACGATGGGCCGTTCCGTCAGGACACCATTTAAAACGGTAGCGACACCATCACCCACCGCTATTTCGCGATCGGCAACCGTTCGTTGTCCCACATCGACTCCGGCCGGGCCCTCGAACGAATGGACGATAAAATCCCTGCCGGGCGCGGGTCTGTAAACGCCGCTGAAATTCATATAGTCATATCGTTCGCTCCAGGAATCGTCACTCCCCGATCCTTCCCACTCGCATCCGGTCATTGCAAACAGGGCCACCGAGAAAAGCGCCGGCAACACGCCACGCACTGCCAACCGATATCGTTTCGTCATGTCGAACTCCTTGTTAAGTCAATCTGATAAAATGCGTTGCTTGTTAATATACAAGTTTTTTACGTTTTTGGCAACTGTCGAATTGAGGCCAGCGCCGAAGTTCGCGACACTCTACCCCAACGCTTAGTACTCCCAACATTCTTAATCTCAGTCTTTGGCCTTCGGTCTCTCTTCTCCAGTCTCCAGTCGACAGGATCGGCGGATGTCGACTGGATCGACTGGTCCCTTTTGTCAAAGGTCTATGGCCTAAGGTCCAAGGTCTATTTTTCCTACCAG
>PWZG01000006.1 GCA_003567575.1 PVC group bacterium
GCGCGGCAAGTTGGCCTGTGTTCCATGATAAACACGCACATGACCATCGACATAAAGATAACCGGCTTCGTGCGGATCCGATGACATCCAAGCGCGTGACAAATCCTGCATCCATGCCCGAGGATCGCCATCATTGGCCATCCGCGCAACTTTCCGGCGCAGGGTCTTCACCTCCGGTACGCGGTCCAGGCCAACCACCTTGCCCAATTCGCCGGGCGGAACGTGTCGCAACCCTTCCGGTCGGCGAATCCGCGCTAACGCCATGAATCCCAGCACGAGAAGAATGTGCATGGCTTCGTAAAAACCGGTGCGCCGCAACGAAAGATGACGGCCCAGCCCGCTGAGCAATCCGTTGGCGCACAACGCGGGAAGCCCCGTTAATAAACCGCCCATCTGAACGTCGAGACAATGCTCAAAACGCGTGGTAGCGCCTTTGATCAAGCCGAATGCGGCCGCAATGCGTTCGTCGGCGCGCGTGCAGGCGGTGCCCATACCTTCCGACGCGCGCGCATCCAAACGACTGCGATCCGATTTGCTCGTATCGAACGAATCCGCTGACGCATTGCTTGAGATCGACGGAACGGATTTTCGCACCCGACCGCTACTGATCGCCTTGCGCAAGGCCGATTCACCGACCTGCGCAACACGCGCCGCCGAGGCTGCCGTTGCGCCCTCAGTCAGTAATTTCTCGCACTCCGCAACTTTCTCATCGGTAAATACGTGACCGGATCGGACCTTGCGCGGGCGATAAAACGAACCTGGACCGTGTTCCGATAACTGACGTGTCCAATGCATCAACGTCCGGTGCGCAATGCCAATCTCGGATTGCTCTACATCACACGCCCGCACATGACCATTGACGATCAACGTCGCAATCGCAAAACGGGAACCGCTCTCGTCGTCGAACGCATGCGAGAAGTAATTATCCGAACCAACGAAATACGTGACGCGATCGGCTTTCTTCAAAACGCTGACGGTCGATCCGATTCTTATTGCGCCATCCGGAAAACCTTGCAATAATAGTTGTGGCATGGTGGCACCTCTTTGGGTTTGACTCCGGGATGAGTCGTTTTTGTAACAACCAAAGAATCCACCATGCCGCTCAATTTGTCACGGAAAATGTGCCAAACCATTTTCCGGAAATGCATACCAAATCCCTGTCGAGGTCAGGAAGTCTGAACTTGATCAATGCTTGATTCTCGATGCGGTATACTGGATACTGTGATGTCAGCGAATGAATGAGCAAACTCTGATTGAAAAACTGCAGGCGATCGAACGCCTTTTCATGGGAGCGACGACGCCGGGCGAGCGGACCGCCGCCGCCAATGCCGCCGAACGGATCCGGCGGCGTCTGGCGGACCTGCAAGCCGTCGATCCTCCGGTTGAGTACCGGTTCACCCTAGGCGATGGCTGGTCGCGACGCTTGTTCGTTGCCTTGCTGCGGCGCTATGAACTGCGGCCGTACCGATATTCACGGCAGCGGCACACGACGGTGATGGTTCGGGTTCCAAAACGTTTTGTCGATGAGACCCTGTGGCCCGAATACCGGAAACTTCATGAGCTGTTGAATGCTTATCTGACCGAGGTTACGGATCGGGTAATCAAGGAAAGCGTCTGGCGTGATTCATCGGAAGCCGAGATCATCGAGGAACCGGCGCGGCTCTCGTGATTGACATAAAAAAACGGTAAATAAGGGACAGTCACATTTAATTCCCTCATCGCGTATGGGACCTTTTGCAATGCTCATGAGGGGATAAGGAGGAAGGGATGAAATCCAAGTGTCCGCTTTGCGGGAAAAGAAAAGTGCAACGCTCCTGTGGCCAGCATCGAGGCGAATTGATTTGCAGCCGGTGCTGCGATGGACTGCGGGGTTCCGAATGCGGTGATTGCCGCTCGATGAAGGAGTCGCAAAAATATCGAACGGCCCATTCAACGCCGGGGGCGATACCGGAGGGGCATTTCTTTGCCGAACTCGACCCGGAAGTCGAACACGCTGTGGATTCGGCGCTGCAACAGGCGCAACACGGCGCCGTTGAAAAGGCATGGCCGGTGATCAACCGGTTGCACCGTGAGCACCCCCGCAATCATACTGTCTATTATGCCATGGGCACGCTGTATGCGCTTCAAGAGGAGTATGATAAGGCTGGAAAGTGTTTTGATGAGGCTATTGCGATTTTCCCGTACATGCTTGAGGCACATTTCAACCGGGCCGTCGCGTTTCAAAAACAATTGGACATTAAGAATGCCATTCGCGCCTTTCGGAAAGTCGTGGAAATTGGCCCACCCGACGATTCTGAAGTCCGGAAAGCCCGCTCCTTCATTAACGACATGGAAGAAACGATTCGCGCCAACAATGGCGTTGATTTGGATGCTTATCTGGAAACAATGGACGAATTTGATCAAGCATTCGAACGCTTCCGGAGAGGGGAATGGACGTCCGCGCTTGCCGGGTTCCGCGCCGTGGCCGCTAAAACCGATCGCAATGCGCCCACGCACGGAAACATGGGATTGTGTCTGGCCCAACTGGGGCGCAAAGCCGAGGCGCTGGCTGAGATTGATCGCGCCCTTGAAATCGATCCCGATTATCAGCCGGCCAGGATCAATCGCACGATCATCGAAACCATGGAGGAAGGGAAACCGTTACAAGTCGCCGGCGGCGTGGAAATTGAATACAACAAGCAACGCGTTCAGCGTGAAAAATGAATGAACATGTGTTTCCTAACGATTGAGCCACGGGTCTTATTGCGGTCAAGCCGCGACAAACTGCTGAAAAATAACCGGTTACGACGTATATCGGCCCGAAATATGGGCTTAGCAGGCGGATTCCGGATCGAAAATCGCCGCATAATGGATTCGGAAATAGATGACTGTCATGTTATGATCAATCGTCCGCTAAGATGCTGCACCATAATCGGATAGATGTCAGGATGAATGAACCACGAAATACAGGCATGTGGTCTGTCAAGTAGTCCCTGTTAATAATTGTATTTTTTCTTTCTCGAATTCAGCAAGTTTAGTGTAGCCCATCTCGTTCAATCGAGCTTTTCCGATGACAGAGGCAATCTTGTGAAGTTTTACCTTGACATGCTCAGTGACTTCGGTCATGGGGGTGAAAAGCCCCCTGAGCAGGTACCAGACACTCACGACCAGCTTGCGAGCGAGCGCTGCGACGGCGATGTTGTTGCCTTTGCGCATCTTCAGGGCAACCGCCCATTTGTGCGTCTGGCCCTGCCCGTGGCGCATGATGCTCTGGGCGGACTGAATAAGCAGGCATCGGACATCGGCCCTGCCGTTACCGCTCAGAGGGCCTGTGCCGCCGCCGATGCCGCTACGCGAGACGCCCGGGTTCAGCCCGAAAAAGGCAACCAGTTTCTTGGGGTTTTCAAAGCGCTCGACGTTACCGATGAACGCGGCCAGCGCAAAGGCAACCTTTTCGCGGATGCCCAGCAGCCGGATCATCTTAAGCACCTGCGGATCGCTGGTGACATCCTCGGCAATCTTCGCCTTCATACGGCATCGCCGGGCCTCGGCCGACTGGAAGGCATCCACCGACTCCGCCAGCAATACCTGCTGCATGGGTGTCCATTCGCGAAGGGCAAGCAGGGCTGGCAGCGCCGTCGGTGCCGCCAGACGAAGTCCTCTGGGACGCTTCACACACTGCTGGTTGAGAAACTTCCAGATCCGGTTGCGCTCACGCACGCTGTCGCGCACGGCATTGCGGTGGGCGAAAAAGAGTTCGCGCCGCTCGGCCGCTTTCGCATTAGGCACCCAGACTTCGTGTGCCAGTCCGCTGAAGTAGATGCGGGCAATCTTCACCGAGTCAATCTTGTCGGTGGCGCAGTACGCCTTACCAACCTTGCCAACAGCCTGGCTTTCAAGCACAACCGGATGCAGGCCGATGGCAAAAAGCCGCTCGGCAATAGCA
>PWZG01000020.1 GCA_003567575.1 PVC group bacterium
AACAGGCGGATTATGACAGGATTAATTGGAAAGAAAATCGGCATGACCCGGATTTTCGATGCCGACGGCGGGCAAGTCCCGGTGACGGTGTTGGGTGTGGGTCCCTGCCATGTATTGCAGCGTAAAACCATCGCTCGCGACGGATACGAGGCTTTGCAGTTGGGCTACGGAGTTCAGAAGGAACAACGGGTGAGTCGTGCCCGCGCGAAACACTGCTCCAATGCCGGAGCGCCGCCGATGCGCGTGATCCGTGAATTCCGGGTCGATGCCGACTGCGCCACCGCCCAGGGGGAACAACTGACCGTGGCGCAGTGTTTCAGCGAAGGCGATCTGGTCGATGTCGCGGGTGTCACCAAAGGCAAAGGATTTGCCGGCGTGTTGCGCCGTTACAATATGGCGGGCGGCGCCAAGAGCCATGGCGGGCATTCCAAACGCCGTCCCGGTTCAATCGGCAACAGTGCCACGCCGTCCAGAGTTCAAAAGGGGAAGTCCATGCCGGGCCACATGGGGCATGACAATGTTAAACAGCGCAATCTCAGAATCGTGAAAATCGATCCCGATGAGCATCTGTTACTGGTTCGCGGCGCGGTGCCGGGACCCAATGGGGCCACGGTCATCATCCGTGAGGCATTGAAAAAGACGAGGCGGTCAGTATGAGTACGTTGAAAATTTATGACGGCGATGGCGCATGTATTGGCGACCTGCCGGTTGCCGTAGGCGGTCTTGAAAACGATAAAGGCAAGCAGGCGGTACATGATGCCGTGGTCACCTATTTGGCCAACCAGCGTGCCGGCACGGCATCGACGCTGAGCAAAGGCATGGTTGCCGGCAGCAACCGTAAACCATGGCGCCAGAAAGGCACGGGACGGGCGCGCGCCGGTTACCGGCAGTCACCACTCTGGCGCGGCGGCGGTGTTGCGTTCGGTCCGCATCCGCGGTCGTTTAAACGCAAATTGCCTCGCGGTGTCGCGCGGCTGGCATTCCGGCGCGCATTGACTGATCGGGTCGACGAAGGCGCCGTGCGCGTGATCGCTGCCGCGCCATCGCTGGAAGAACCGAAAACGCGTCTGCTGGTGGCGTGGTTGCAGCGTCAGAAGGTGGAAGGTCCGACGTTGTTGATATGCGATCGCATCGCCGATTCGTTACGACTGGCGGCGCGCAACGTGCCCGGCGTCGAGCTGGCCACCGCCGCTCATGTCAATACATATCAAATTCTGCGGTATGCCGCGATCCTGGTTTTGCAGGATGCGATGCCCGCGTTGAACAAACGCCTGGGGGCGGAGGACGAAGCGTCATGAAAGAAGTCGAACGGATAATTTTCGCGCCACAGCTTTCGGAAAAAAGCAGTCTGCAAACAGAAAAGCTGAACCGATATTTTTTCCGCGTGAATCCGCACGCCAACAAAATGGAAATCAAGCGCGCGGTCGAGGCGCTCTTCAAGGTAACCGTGCGTAAGGTCAATACCATGAACATGCCCGGCAAACCCAAGCGCGAACGATCGATGAAATACGGACGGACGACGGCGTGGAAGCGCGCCGTGGTTACCCTAAAACAGGGGGATTCCATCGATCTGGCTTAACAACCAGGGGATACGGTTATGACATTAAAAAAATACAAGCCGGTAACGCCCAGCCTGCGTTTCACCGTGGCGTCAGTGACGGAGGGTATGTCACGCGAACGACCGCTGAAGGCGTTACTCAAGCCGTCGAAATCGAAGGCCGGCCGGAACTCGGCCGGACGCATTACGGTGCGGCATCGTGGCGGCGGCCATAAACGGAAAATTCGATGCATAGATTTCAAGCGCGATAAACACGGTATTCCTGCGCGCGTGGCTTCGATTGAATACGATCCCAACCGTTCGGCAAGATTGGCGCTGCTGGTTTATGCCGACGGAGAAAAACGCTACATTCTGGCGCCTGCCGGCGTGGTAGCGGGTATGACGTTGATTTCCGGCGCCGGCGCCGAAGCGGCGCCCGGCAATGCCATGCCCTTGTCGGCAGTGCCGCTCGGATCACAGATTCACAATATCGAGCTAATTCCCGGACGCGGCGCGAGAATGGTGCGCGGCGCCGGTATGGTTGCGGTGCTTATGGCGCGCGAGGGAAAGTATGCGCAGATTAAACTTCCATCGGGAGAAATCAGGCGGATACATACGGCATGCATGGCGACTTTGGGACAAGTCGGCAACTCGGATCATGCCGGCGTGCGCCTTGGCAAGGCCGGGCGCAAGCGATGGCTCGGTATCCGTCCGACGGTACGCGGCGTCGTAATGAATCCCGTCGATCACCCGATGGGTGGTGGCGAAGGCCGTTCATCGGGTGGCGGACATCCGGTGTCGCCGTGGGGCAAGTTGGCCAAGGGCGCGAAAACACGCACAAAACGTAAAAACAGCAGCAAATATATTGTCAGTCGGAGAAAATAATCATGGGACGCTCAATCAAAAAAGGTCCTTTTGTGGACGAATGCCTGATCGAAAAGGTTGAAAAACTTAATCGAAGCGGTCAAAAACGGCCGATCAAAACGTGGTCGCGCCGTTCGATGATCATCCCGGATTTTATCGGGCATACCTTTGCCGTGCATAACGGGAAACAACATATTTCAATATTTATTACGGAAAACATGGTTGGTCATCGGCTCGGTGAGTTCTCCCCCACACGAACGTTCCGGCGACACGGCACGCATACGGACCGGTCTCCGGCGGCGCTGAAATAAGGAGAAAAAATAGTCGTTGCATTGATGGAATGGTTATGTTAAGATTGCCGCCTTTTCCGATTACGCGATATAGCGTTGCGATTGTCGCCGTGACGGCCGTAGTGTTTTGCCTTGCAAAGGCTCCGGCCGGAAGCGCGCCGCTGCCGGAGTCGAAACAGCAGGCGCTGATTGAGGCCCTGGCGGAAGCGCGCGCCGAGGCGGACAGTTTAAAGGCGCGTCTCGAGGCGTTGCAATTCGGGAGGCATGATGCGGCATGGACGCCGGATACGGTGGTCGGATCGCTGGATGCCGTCGCAATGGAATCGTTGCGGATACTGGATATCAACCGCGAATTGCGGATGGTGATTATTAATGGCGGCAGGCGCGAGGGATTGCGGGCCGGCATGCGGTTTATACTGATGCGGGACGGACAGGAGACGGCGCAAGTGCGCGTGATAGATGTACGCCATGCCGTGAGCGGCGCGGTCATAGAACGGGAACAGTCGCGGCGGTCGGCGTCGACGTCGGACCGGCCGATGTTGCTGCGTGAGTCGTGGTGACCAATGCGGATGAGGGAGTAAGAACGATGAATGTCGAATCGACAGCAAAATATATGCGGATTTCGCCCGACAAGGTGCGTCCCCTGATGCGTCGGGTATGCGGATTGCCGGTCAACGACGCGTTGAGCATGATGCAGTTCAGCCCCAAAAAGGGCGCTGCCATGGTTCGCAAAGTCATGAAAGCAGCGGTGGCCAATGCCGTGAACAATCATGAGAGCGATGCGGAACAATTGCGGGTGGCGCGGGCGACCGTGACCGCCGGCCCGTCGTTGCGGCGCTTTTGGCCGCGCGCCCGCGGCTCGGCCTCGCCGATCCGCAAGCGGACCAGTCACATCACCGTTGAATTGACGGATGGCCGGGACGAGGCGCAGGCGTCGGTCGCGGATGCGGGCCGGCCGCCGGCCGCGGGGTGATTATTGAAATTTAAGTGATTGCAATCAGGTAACAAATTAAAGGTGAAATGTTCGCGGTGTAAGAACCGCGGTTAAAGCAAAACGGATGATGGCAACATTTATCCGTGAACGCGAAAAGGAGCCGTCTTGGGACAGAAAATAAATCCAATCGGTATGCGTACGGCAGTCAATCATGACTGGCGCTCGCGCTGGTTTGCCGACGAACGGCAATTCGGCGTTTATCTTAACGAAGACCAACGCATACGCGACCA